>JAGCAM010000034.1 GCA_017652705.1 Kiritimatiellia bacterium
ACCTACACCGACGGCACGGTTGGTTCCGTGAACGGCCTCAACCAGGGCGTCTGGTTCGCCGGTCAGCAGAACAACTTCTCGGTGAACCTCGCGGACTACTCCGACATGTTCGCCCACGACAGCGGCTACTTCCTCCTCGGGTGGGACCCGATGCGCCATGTCGACAATCTGATTCCGACGTACACGGCGGAGCAGACGGTCGGCGTGGACACGAAGACGGACGCCGAGAACGCGCTCTACGCCGTCTGGGAGCCGCAGATATACGTTGAATTCGTGAACGACACGGGCGCCGAGCTGCGCGACGTCACGCTCTACATCCCGTCGTGGATCGACGGCGAGGTGTTCCGCGCGAACACCGCCAAGGGCAAGTACGCCCGCGAGCCATTCAGCGCCTTCGCGAACGGCTCGGCGACGTTCGACCTGGCGGCGGGCGAGACGCTTCGCCTCGTGCTGCCAGACGGCGCGGAGAAGGACTTTGCGGTGATGGGAGCGTGCAGCTACGCGGAGGGCAACAAGCTCGTCGTCACGCGCATCCAGCCACAGATCCAGGGGCAGGAGGCGATTCCAGATGACGTGCACTCTGTCTATCCCGGCGAGAACTACATGGTCTTGGGCACGATGAATGTGAACCCCACTCCTGTGCAGGTCAGGTTTACGACGACGACATATCCGGCGGAGACGGACGTGCCCGTGCGCTACTTCCTGCACCACCCCGACGGAAGCGTGGAGGAAATCACGGCGGATTCCGGCAAGTGGGCTTCCTTCAACAACGTGAAGAAGACATTGACGGGAATCGGCGGCAGCACAAACGACATCGCAAAACTTCTGCAGAAGAGTGCGACGGAGAGCGTGCACGAATACTTGACTTCTTCGATCAAAGAACAATACGGCTATACGACGATTGGCATCGGCGCGGCGACAGGCGATTTCGATGAATGGCGCTCCATCACCAAGGGCGAGCCTTCCGGCGGCTCCTATATCAGGTTCTATCGCGAGAAGCTTGAGTGGTCGCGTTATTCGCTTTTCTGGAATGACTATGAGGATGCAGCAGTCTACGTGGTGTTCTTCAAGCGAATACCCGTGCATGTCACCATCGGCAAGACGGTGGAAGGTTCGGAAGAAGACAAATCGCCCGACAAGAAGTTCAACTTCTCCGTCACCTACACGGAGCACTCGGTGAAAGTGTCGTACACGAAGACCATTACAAAGACAATGCAGCGCGCATTGACAAGTAATCGTAATTCAAGGCCAGACTTGCCAAACAACAACACGTATGTCGGTGACTCTACAGACTATAATCCTGATGACAGCACGAGTTTGGTGGACTGGTCTCGGTGGGAGACGGGTGCATGGAGTGATGTGGTGGAAAGCCCTGAAGCGCCGACGAACATAAAGTACGCTTCCGATCAGACTTCCGACTTGTTCCCGGCAAGAGCCGTGACTAACGAAAACTTTACGTTGCCAGATGGCGGGCGGCGTCCACTGGAGATTTATTATTCCAGCAATGGCGAGGGCGAAAGCACCGGGAATCAGGTGCGTTCGACCAGATATACCCACACGTTCACTTCGGCAACCCAAAGCGGCAGTCGATATCACACCACCCAGACCGTTACTTGGCAGGAGACGGTCCCGATGGAAGTGACCTACCAGTACGAGACGGCGGTGGTGACGGAAACGGACTTGGACGCCAAGTACACGCTTACGCGAATCGGCGACAACCCTGCCAACGATTCGGACCATTGCAGTGGAGTTGTTGACCTTGCCAGCCGGACCTATACGATTTCCTCGATAAACTCGAACTCGATCAATCCCGTGCCTGGTGCGGATGCGACGCTTTACGATTTCACGCCGCTTGACACGGCGATTTTCACGAACACTCGCAAGACGGGTTCGCTGACGGTCTCGAAGACTGTCGTGGACGGCGAGGCGGGCGACACGTTCCCATTCATCGTCACGCTCGGCGAGACGGTGGTGAACAAGGACAGCTACACGCCGCCGGCCGGCGCGCACATCGGGCCGTACGGAAAGGTGTTCACGTTCTCGCTCGCGGACGGCGGCAGCATGACGCTGCCCGGCCTGCCCGCAGGCGCGTCGTACACGGTGGAGGAGGTCGCGCACGACAAGTACGTCGCCACCATGCCGGCGAACGCGACTGGCGCGATTGCGGCGGACACGACAATCTCCGTGGACGTCACGAACACGCACAAGACCGACCTTGCGATCGCGATGAAGGACAGGACGGTGATATTCACTGGCGAGGATCAGCATGGCCACACGATTTCTGAGGTGACCGGCACGGGCGGGGAGATTGACCCCGAGGCGTACAAAGTGACGGGGCTCAAGGACGGGCACGTGCTGACCGTACAGCACTATGTCTTGCCGCACGGCACCGCCGTAGGCAGCTACACGGGGCACGTCGAGAACGTCCGCTTCACGGTGAATGACGCCAATGACGAAGACAGGGACGTCACAGGCGAATACATAATCTCGATGACGCCTGGGGCGCTCACGATCAAGCCTACGCCGATCATCGTGACCATCACGGGCAACACGACGAACGTGGTCTACAACGGCAAGGAGCAGTCCGTGCAGGGCTACACCTACGTCATCACGCATGCAGAGACGAAAGAGGTTCTCACAAGCGACAGTGTCTACGTGTCCATCCCGGCAGACTACCAGATGGCATGGGGCAAGGACGTAGGCACCTACTACATGCACATCACGCCGGAGCGCGTGAACCACATCGTGCCGGAGGGAATGTCGGTCTCGGAGATCGTCGTGGCGGCGAACGGCTGGCTGGAGATCTCGCATGCGCCGGTCACCGTGAAGGCGGTCGACAAGTTCAAGATACTGAACAGGCCCGATCCGCCGCTGACGGCGACGGTGACGGGGCCGGCTGAGGGCGGGCTGCTCTTCGGCGACGACAGCGTGGCCTACACGTTGTCGCGCGCAGCGGGCGAGGCTCCGGGGACGTACGCCATAACGGTCTCCGGCGAGGAGATACAGGGCAACTACAGGGTCGCCTACGAGCCCGGCACGTTCACGATCGAGGAGCTCGAGCTCATACAGCGCGCCACCGGTTCCGGCGTGTCGGTCTCCGTGCCGGTGACCGACGAGATGATCGACGCGCTCGGGTTCGACAGCAAGGCGGAGCTTTCGGCATCGACGGTCGCAGCGAAGATGAACGCCTACGACCCCAACGGACTGCGGCACTGGGAGAACCTCGTGACCGGGACGGAGACGAACCAGCTGCTGCTGGGCGGCGCGGCCGCCACGGGCGATTCGCTGGTGACCATCGGCCTCGGCTTCGACCTGACCGACCCCAAGCCTCTCGGCTACACGGTTCTGCGCGAGCTCTACAAGTCGGCGCGCGGCACCGGCGCGTGGACGCGGGTGGCCGGTCCGCTGGTCGGCACGAACAGCCCGAACTTCGAGATCGCGCTCGTCGACGTCGGGGGCAGGTCGATCGGGGCGACGGGATACTACCGCGTCCTCACGAAGTTGGTGCCGGAGTCCGTTCCGTCGGTCACCAACACGATTCCGTCAACGAACGTCATCGGCGTCCTCGAGATTGAAAGCGTCGCCGCGCACACGATGGCGGCGGTGCCTTTCCTCGAGCTGCCGACCGACCCCGCGCTCAACGAGCCTGTCAAGGTCGCGTCATACGTCAGCAGCGGCTTTGTCGCGGACGGCGACTTCATCCGCCTGCGCGAGGACGACACCTTCAAGGTGTGGGAGAAGGCGGACGGCGCGTTCCAGCCCTACACGGCCGTGAACACCAGGGGTGTGGCGACCGAGGTCGCGGGCGGCGAAGACAGTTCGCTCGCGCTCGGCAAATCGGTCTGGGTGTCGCGCGCGACGCACAGCAAGCCGTTCTTCGTCGTCGGGCAGTATTGCGGCGACCCGGTCGAGGTCACGATCGCGGGCGGCACGAAGAAGACTCCGGGCAGCACGATGGTGACGAACCCCAACCTCACCGAGCTGGCGCTCAACGACATCGACTGGGGCGAGAACCCCAATCCCGGCGTCGCCGGCGATGAAATCGAGATACCCCTGGAGGCGGACGGCACGACTTCCTACCGGCTGTTCTGGAACGCGACGAAGAAGCAGTGGGGGCGGAACGTGCCCAAGAGGGTCGGCAGTCGCTACGTTCAGACATTCGAGACCGGTTTCACGGTCAAACCGGGCATGGGCTTCTGGTATTACCGCGTCTCGGAAGAGCCGTTTACCGTAACCGTGAAAGAGCAGCAGAGGCTTGACTGACCGCAGGGGGCGGGCGGGATGAGGGTGTTCACAAAGCGGCTGCTCTTGGCTTTAATGCCGGTCTTGTCGACGCCTGGACTCGCCGAAGAAGGCCCCATGGTGCTGTGGTGGCAGGTCGGCGACGAGAACGACTATTCGGAGGAGGGGCTGTCTCTCAAGGACGTCAAGGTGAGGGGGTTTGACGGCAGCGACTTCTCCACTGCGTACGATCTCGGGGCCAACATGGCGCGGATAAGGGAAAAAACGACCGGCACCTATTTAAACATCCTGGACCCTGAGACGGACGAGTTTTCGCTTGAGTCGATCGACGTGCCGATGGTGTGGGCGGCGGACGTGTCGGCGTTTTCGTCGTCTTCGCCGGAGTATCTTTTTGTGATTGAACTCGGCAATTACGAGTCGGGCACGTGGTCGACGCTGGCCGTGTCGGACGCGCGGTCGTACTCGGATCTTCACAACGACCATTTCATCACTACCTGGGATCACGGCTACGCGCCGGAGTACGGCACCGCGTGGAATCCGATGCCGTACACGGTTCCCGAGCCTGATTCCTGGCTGCTGGCCGCGCTGGGTGCGATGCTGATCGCGCTGCGGCGCGGGAGGAGGGGAAAAGCGCATGCGTGAGTTCCGCTTCAGGCTTGCGAAAGGCAGATGGCTTGGCGCATGGCTTTTGGGCGCGGCGGTGGCGCTTTTCTCCTGGTTCAGCGGCAACAACGCGGTGTTCCCGCCGGAACTTTGGGATGAATTTTCCATCGCGGCGGGGCTGCGCCCGCCGCCGGATCCGATGCCGGGCTGCTGGCGGGCGCTGGTGTCATGCCTCGCCGGATCGGTCGGGCTGGAGCGCACGACCGCTGCGCTGCAGGCTCTCGGCGCCGTCTCGCTCGGCGTGCTGGCGGCGTTCACCTATCTCTTCTTCGGCGAGATGCTGCCGATTCCGCTGCGGCTGCGCATGCTGAAATGGGGCTGGAGCCGGCGGGTCGTGCGCCTCTTGCTTATGCAGGGGTCGCTCTGCTTCGTGCTGTCCTACCCGGTCTGGGGGATAGGCCGAGCGCTGTCGCCGGCGATGATGCAGCTGCTCGCCGGCGTGATTATGCTCAATGTTTTCTGCTGGTCGCTGCGCAGCGGGCGGCCGCATCTGGCGATGCTGATGACGGCGGCGGCCGGCCTGTACGCGGCTGACTCCGTCTTCGGTTTTCTGCTGCCGGTCGCGTTCGTCGCGTTCGTGGTGCGGTGGATCGGCCTGCCCGGCGGCAATATCGGCGAAATGATGCAGAATCCGCTTTTGCGGTACATCACCTTCCGCCGGATATTCGCCACGTTCCTGACCGCATGGCTGGTGGGCGTCGGGTTGAACACGTACTTCTTCTGGCGGAGCGGCGGGTTCGAGACGATGGAATTGACGGG
This sequence comes from Kiritimatiellia bacterium, assembly GCA_017652705.1. GTDB lineage: Bacteria > Verrucomicrobiota > Kiritimatiellia > RFP12 > UBA1067 > UBA1067. Next base: position 5,665 of record JAGCAM010000034.1, read on the forward strand.
TTTTTTGTACTTTCTTCACTATCTCTACTGCTATCTTCTTGAAATCGGCCGGTCCGCGCGTCCGCTTGGCTGGCTGTTCATCATCATCGCCGTGATCGCCCCGTTCGTGCTGTCGGTGGCGTTCGTGAGAATCGCGACCGACGACGACAAGTTCCTTTCTTACCTGATTGGATTCATCTTTCTCGTGCTCGGAGTGTTTTCGTTTCTGCAGTCCACCGGCTGGACTTCGGCCTGGTTCTGGCGGTGGATCGAAAACCCGGAGCCGGTGTCGTCGCCGTTTCTGCTGGGCTTCTGCCTGTTTCTGACGTCCACGACGACAACGCTGTCGCTGTGCGTCGTCGGGGTGGAGTTCTACTTCCGAAGCGGCAACCGCATCGCGAAGCTGCATTTCGAGGACGCGGTGGAGATGGCGGCGCAGGAATGGCCGCGCATGGTCCGCTCGCTCAAGCGCATCGGCAGGGGGATGCGCGCCGTGCTGACCTACGAACCGGTTTTTGCGGTCGTGGTTCTGGCGCTGCCGCGGTTCGCTTCGCTGGAGCGCGAGATGGCTTCGGTCGTGAACGACTGCGCCCGGCAGACGGCGGCGGAATGCGGCACGGCGAGGCTTTTGTTCACCGACGGGATGCTCGACGGCGCGGTGGAAGTGGCGGCGGCGATGGAAGGCCGCCGCCTCAAGGCGCTCTCGATGCTCGGCGGCGACACGCGGTACGACCGGCACGTCCGCGCGCGGGGCGAGACTGACAGGGAAGACCGCGACATGCTCAAGGCGGGCGCGTCGAACACGCTCAGAAGCTGGGTGCGCGTCAAGTCCGAACGCACGACCAACATCGCCGTGCAGGTCGGGCTGGAGCTGTGGCGGCGGAACGGCCTGGAAGTGCCGGAACTCGGCGGGCTCGTCGCGCGCACGGCGGGCTTTCCGAAAGGCGAACGGGAGAAGTGGATCGAAGCCGCCCGCCGTCTCGCCCGGCGGGTGCTGGACCTGCATGAAAAAGGGGAGCCGGACGGGATTGCGAACAACCGGCTGAAGGACATGTTCGCAATCGTCGAGTGGAGGCTCTCCCGGATGTGCCGGCAGCGTGCCGACGCGGACGACAGCAGGGGGCTCGCCGCCGAGTCCATGCGCGAGGCGGAGCTCGCCGAGGCGCTGGACAACCGGAACGTCGCCTACCGCCACGTCCGCGACCAGATGGAATGGTTCAAGGTCAGCTACGATTCGCGCCTGACGCCGCGGGAGGGGATGACGCGCGGCATGGCGCACGGAGACTTCCAGCTGGCGCGGCACTGCGCGCGGCAGATCCTGCGCTCGAACCCGGATGATTCGAAGGCCAACTTCGTGATGGGCATGAGCTATTTCGTCGAAGAGAAGTTCAACCGCGCCGAGGCATATCTCAAACGCAGTCTCGAAGCGCGGCCGGACGAACCCGCGGCGCTCAACAACCTGGCGATCGTGCAGTCCAAACTCGGCCGTTTCGCCGAGGCGGAGACCAACGCCGTCAAGGCGCTGAAGCAGCTGCCGGGTTCCAAGGAGATAACCCACACCCTCGGCTACATCCGCCGGAAACTCGCAAAATAGCCGGAGGAGCGCGCCGTAATTTTCAATCCACCAACGCATGTTCAACAAAGAAAACAGCAAAACAGCCATGAAGCATCTGATTTTCGCCTTACTCATCGCCGCGTCGGCCGCGTCGGCGTCCGCCGAAGGAGACGACAATGTCGCCGTGCTGGTCTCGACCAAGGGGCCGGACCGCTATCAGGACGGCACACAGGTTCTGAACAACGAATGCTACGCGCTCGTCTGGTCGAAGGACGGCGTGTTCGAAGGGTTCACCGCCGACGGCGCGCCGATCGACACGAACGACTGCGTCGTGAATGTCGGCGCCGTCGCGAAGAACGGGCGCTGCCGCGCCGCGTTCGAGCTGGCGGCCAGCCGCGTCAAGGAGCTGGCCGGCGGCGTCTACGCGGTGTATCTGCTCGACACGCGCGTGGACGCGGGCGGAACAGTCGCTCCGCGCGGCCTCGTGAACGGCAGACTCGCCGTTTTGAACGGCTACGGCGAAGTCGCCGACGGCGTTTCGATCGGATCCGGCGACGGGGTCGCCGTAGTCGGCGAAACGAGAAATTCCAAGTCGTCCGCCGGCAAGCGCGTCAACACGGCCGCCGCGCCGGCCGGGGGCGTCAGGCAGCCGAAGGTGAAGAAAATCGTCCCGGAGGGGGACAGCATCGTCATCTACATCGAGAATCTGCAGGGTTACATGCGCGTGCAGAAGGGAAAAGACTTGTCGCTGTCGGACGGCGTCACGCCCGCCGTGTCGGCGGACGGCTCCTCGCGGGACGTCAGGATCGCCATCCCGAAGACCGGCGATTCCGGCTTTTACAAAGTCATCCGCAATTAAGCGGGTTACGGGCGCGGACGGCGCTCACCCCGACCGCAGCGCGGCTTTCAGAAGCATCGCCAGCGCGTGTTCCACGGCAGCCTCGCGCACTTCGGCGCGATCGCCGGCGAACACGACGTTCTCGGCCTGAACGCCGTCCTCCGCCGCAAGACCGAACCAGACGCTGCCGACCGGGTGCACCCCGTCGCCGCCGGGTCCCGCAAGACCGGTCACCGAGACTGACAGATCGGCCTTCAGCAGCCTGCGCGCCCCCTGCGCCATCTGCCCGGCGCATTCGGCGCTGACCGGCCCGACGCCGTCAAGAATCGCCCCGTCTACGCCGAGGACGCCGCGCTTCACGGAGTTGTCATAGCTGATCACCCCGCCCCGGAACACGGCGCTCGAACCTGGAACGGCCGTAATGGCGCTGCCGACGCCGCCCCCCGTGCAGGACTCGGCCGTCGCGCACGTCAGGTTCCGCGCCGCCATTTCTTTCACCAGTTTTTCAGCTGTCGTCATCTTGTCGGTCCTTCCGCCTTGTATGCCCCCGTCACGCCGTCGTCCCGTCAAGCCGGGGAGCTCCCGTCCGCCAAACCAACGGCATTATAGCATAAGCGGTGCGCGGATGCAACGGCCGTTGTGATGGCGGCGTGATTGTGATATAATAGCTTCACTCACCACCCATGGCGGACTTGCTCGACAGATTCACCTACAAGCCGGACGGCGCGACGACGCACGCTGACGCGCTCTGCTCGTTCATCAAGAAAGAGATCTCCGCCGGGCGTCTCAAGGCCGGGGCGCCCCTGCCGACCATCAAAGCGCTTTCGGAGGCGTCCGGTCTCACTTTCCGTCAGGCGCGGGGAGTCATGGAGCGTCTCGCGCACGAGAAATACGTGCGGTCGCGTCCGCGCGTCGGAGCGGTCGTTCTGCAGCGCGGCGCGCGCAGCCTGCACGGCAGGGTGGTGCTGGCGCTTCCGGACGTCGACGTCAGCAGCTACCACGCCACGCAGCTCGCGGACGCGCTGCGGCGTCGCCTGACCAGGGAGGGGTATGCGTTCACGACGGTCGTGTTCTCCCGGAATGCGCGTCGCCGACAGCCGTTTCCCGAGGCGGAATTCGCCGACGCCCCCGACCTCGCCATCGCCATGTACGCAACGCCGCGCGTCAGGGCGTTTCTGCGCGAGACAGGCGAGCGCCGCCTCTTTCTGTACGGCGGCGAACCGGCGGAGGACGACGGACCGTGGATACGTTTTTCCGCCGAGTCCGCCATCGAACGTTTCGCTGCGCACTGCGTCCGCTCCGGCGTCCGCCGCGTAAAACAGGTTCGCCTCGAAGGCGGCGAGACGCCCGACGCGGCACCGGCGCTTTCCGCGGCGGGGATGGAATGCGGGTGGATGAACATCCCGCGGCGGAACGCGCCGGGACGCTACGAGGACATCGAGCGTTCGGCGTGCGAAACCTTTCTGGAACTGCCGGAGGAGACTTTGCCCGACGTCTTCCTGTTCTGGGACGATTTCGCGGCGCGCGGCGCGCTGACGGCGCTGCTGAAGCGGGGGATGGACATACCCGGCGACGTCAAGGTGGCGACGCTCTCCAACAGCGGGATGGGGCCGGTATACGCGGAACCCCTGACGCGCATTGAATGCGACGCCGCCGCCGCGGGTGAAAAAGTGGCGAACTACGCGCTCGCGTTGCTCGCCAAGGGGCGAGTGCCGCCGCCTCCGGCGATAACCCCGCAGTATGTCTTCGGCGCGACTTTCCCGTACTGACCAGCGGCAGCGCCCGGGCCGTCTCGTTTTGCCGACAAAAAAATGAGTGCGTAGTCTATTGCAAAGCGCCGCATTTGAATGGTAAAATATTCATACAAAGGCCAAAAGCGCAAAGTTAAGGACGAATGCCCGGCCGCATGCAAAAAAGCAGAGACAGGACCATGAGTGAGAATAACCTGCCGCCGCCCCTTGCGCTGGGGCGGAGTGAAATGATATACTTTGCAGAGCAGTGCGAACAGAAATAGATTTAACGGCATAATGACACGGATGATATTCGCCGCGGCATTCGTTGCAAGCGTGGCGACCGGCGTTGAAGCGGCTCCGACCGATGCGGTGACCAAGGCCGATCTTCAGGCGTTGATCGACCGCATAAGCAAACTCGAGGCTGAAAACAAGGCCCAGGCCCGGCGCATAGCGGAACTCGAAAGCGCCATCAAAAACAGCGCCGAGAAACTCGCCGCCGCCGAGCTGAAGGGTTCGGACCAGTCGGCGAAACTCGCCCGGATCGAATCGGCGGGGCCGGGTCCGCTTGTTCCCGGCGAGGGCACGGCCACCAACGAGTCGGGGCGCGTGTGGACCACCGCGCGGGGCTTCAAATACTATCTCGCCGACGCCGGTGCGCGGATATTCGACCCGCTCAGCGAATCCGGCCTGCGGATAACGCCCTACGGCTACCTTGTTTTCGAGGCGGTTCACAACACCCGCGGCGCCGAGGCCGACATCCACACCGACTGGGTGAAGAATCCGCACAGCCAGGACTACAACAACCATACGACGGTCTTCTCGATGCAGGACTCGATACTCGGGCTGCGGTTCGACACGCCGGAGACCTGCCACGGGTGGACGTTCACCGGGCGCGCGGAGATCGACCTCGCGGGGAACCTCTCGAACGACTACGCGTTCCACTGGCGGCAGCTTTACTTCGACGCGCGCCACGAAACGGGCTGGTCGATACTGTTCGGTCAGACGTGGCATGTCTGGAAGATGATCACGCCGAGCGAGATCGACGGCGCGTGGATGGAGAACACGGGTTATCCGTACCGCCGCAGCCCGCAGATTCGCGTGGCGAAGACGTGGGATTTGGAGCACAGTTCGCTCGAGGTGCGCGTCGGAGCGGTCAAGGGCGGGCCCGGCGCCGGCGGCGACCGCGACAACGACGGCACGCAGGACAACGCGGCTTCGGCCTGGCCGCTTTTCGAGGCGGCGGCGCTGTACGACCGGGACGCTCCCTGGCAGGAGAGCGGCTGCTACGGCGCCGGGCGCTGGATGCTCGGCATAGCGGGCATGTACGGCAGGGACAAGTCGCGCCGCGTCTGGCCTACGACGACGACGGCGAGCCGGCGGTGCTCGGCGAATCGGAGGAGTTCGACAGCTCGATGGGCATGATCGCGGCCAAGATACCGTTCTGGAACTTCGCGCTTTCCGGGCAGTTCTTCGCGGGCCAGAATCTCGGCGGCGTGCAGGCCGGCATCGGCCAGCGAGTCGGGTTCGACGAGTGGGGGCGCGGCCGCGCGGTGCGCACGGTCGGCGGCTTGGTAGATCTCGCCTACACGCTGAACGACGTCTGGTCGTTCGCGGTCGGCTACGGCTTTGACAACCCCGACGACAGCGACGCGAAACGCGCCGCGGGCCGTCTCTTCAACGACCGCGCGTACGTGGACTCGTTCTACCGCATAACGCGGAACTTCAAGCTGGGGCTTGAATACGGCAGGCTCTCGACCGAATGGGCCGACGCCGGAACCGGTTACTCGGACCGCATCCAGTTCAGCGCCTTCTATGACTTCTGAGTTGAACGGCGAGAGACAGAAAAGGGCGAGTTGGTCGGGGCAGTTGGCCTTCGTCCTGGCGGCGGCGGCGTCCGCGATAGGTCTCGGCAACCTCTGGAGGTTCCCGTATCTGGCGGCGCAGTACGGGGGCGGAACCTTCATCGCCGTCTATCTCGCGCTCGTGGCGACGCTCGGCTTCGCCCTGATGCTTTCGGAGATCGCGGTCGGGCGCATGACGCGGCAGGCGCCGCTCACCGCCTTTTCACGGCTGCGCCGCGGCTGGGGGTTCGTCGGCTTCCTCGGCACGGTGGTGCCGGTCCTGATCGTGCCGTACTACTGCGTCATCGGCGGGTGGGTGCTCAAATATTTCGTGACCTACTGCCGCATGGCGCTCACCGGCGCGCAGCCGATGGGCGAGGCCGCCGCGCAGTCGGGGGCGTTCTTCAGTTCGTTCATATCGTCGAATTTCGCGCCGTTCGGCTACGGGGCGGTGTTCGTCGCGGCGTGCGCGGCGGTGATCGTCTTCGGGGTCAAGAACGGCATCGAAAAATCGAACGTCGCGATGATGCCGCTCCTCTTTCTGCTGGCGGTCGCGATTTCGCTGTACGTCGTCTTTCTGCCGGGTTCGGGGGACGGGCTCAAATACTATTTCGTGCCGAGCCTCTCCGCGCTGTCGGGGTCGGACGGCGCGTTCTCCTTCGCGCAGCTGGGCAGAACCGTGCTCGGCGCCATGGGGCAGATGTTCTACTCGCTGTCGCTGGCGATGGGCATCATGATAACCTACGGCTCGTACATGCGCCGAGAAGATTCGATCGAGAAGTGCGTGCGGCGCATCGAGATCTTCGACACGGCGATCGCGGTCATCGCCGGTCTCATGATCGTGCCGGTCGTCTACATGTTCGCGGTGAAAACCGGCACCGACGTGAAGGAGGCGATGAACGCCGGGCCGGGGCTCATGTTCATCACGCTGCCGAAGGTGTTCGCCACGCTGGGCGGCGCGGGCGCCTGGCTCGGCGTCGCTTTCTTCGGGCTCGTCATCTTCGCCGCGCTGACCTCCGCCATCTCCCTGTACGAGGCGTGCGTCGCCTCGGTCTGCGACCTCCTCGGCGTCGGGCGCAGGCCGGCGACTTTCTTCATCGGCACGCTGGTTCTGTTCCTTTCGACGTTTTCCGCGCTCGGCTACGGCGCCTGGAAAGACGTCGCCCCGTTCGGCATGCCGTTTCTCGATTTCTTCGACTTCACCACCAACTCGGTGATGATGCCCGTCGTGGCGGTCTCGACCTGCATCGCGGTAGGGTGGGCCGTGAAGCCGGAAGCGGTGATCGACGAAGTGGAGGCCTGCGGCAGCCGGTTCAGGGCGAAACGCCCGTACGTCTTTTTCGTGAAGTATTTCGCCCCGGTGCTGATGATCGCGCTGCTCGTTTCGGAGGTGTGCCGCGCCCTCGGCATCGGGGGATGGAAGATTTAAAAAGTGAACGACGGACTGGACAGATCAAGCGCGCCCGGTGCGCTGGCTTAAAGGGGAAAACGGCTATGTTCGACCGCTGGGTTCTGTTTTCTTTTCTCAACTGTAAGATCGCCGCCCGCCCGCGCGAGGCGCGCAGGAAAACGACGGCCGACGACAAAGCCACCGCCGCCGAGGCGGAGCCGCTCCGCAAAGCTCTCGACGGAATGCCCGATTTCGATGGTAAATGATAAGCTCCCGCGTCTGAATTGAAAGGAAGACCTGCATGACCAACGCCGTCGCCGCCGCCACCACCGCCCTTAAGGCCATAGCCCAGGAACCCGAAGCAGCCCAGAGCGGCGCCGTCGCCAGGACCGTCGAAGCGTCGTCCGGCTGGCTGGACGCGTTCACCGCGTGGGTGGACAAAGCCGACGGTTGTGTCTGGGGGATGCCGCTCATCTCCGCCATTCTCGTCACCGGGCTGATCCTCACCTGCGTCCTGCGCCTGAACCACGTCTTCAACCTGAAGAACGCCTTCCGCTACATGTTCCACACCGAGGAGGGGACGGGGGGCGACGTGTCGTCGTTCGGCGCCCTCTGCACCGCTCTCTCGGCGACGATCGGCACCGGCAACATCGTCGGCGTCGCCACCGCGATCGGAACCGGCGGCCCGGGCGCTCTTTTCTGGATGGAGGTCGCGGCGTTCTTCGGCATGGCCACGAAGTACGCCGAAGGGCTGCTCGCCGTGAAATACCGCGAATTCACCCCCGACGGGCGCGTTCTCGGCGGCCCGTTCTATTACATCGAGAAGGGGCTCGGCGCCAGATGGAAGTGGCTCGCGGTCATGTTCGCGGCCTTCGGCGCGCTCGCCGGCATCATGGGCATCGGCACGCTCGCCCAGGTTCACGGCATCTCGTCCGCGACGCTCCGCTTCTTCGACCCGCAGTTCTCGCCGGCCGACCCGGCGACCGGCGTGGCCGTGCTCTCCTGGCTCGGCGTCGAGACGACCTACTCCTGGGCGGTCGTGATTTCAGGCTTCGTCGTAACCCTCTGCGTCGGTCTCGTCGTCATCGGCGGCCTCAGGCGCATCGCGGCGGTTTCGACGGTCGTCGTTCCGTTCATGGCGGTGCTCTACCTGATCATCATCGCGTTTCTCCTCCTCGGCAACCTCTCGAAAATCACCTCGGCGATCGAGCTGATCGTCCGCGCCGCGTTCAACCCCGTCGCCTTCACCGGCGGCATGGTCGGCACCATCTTCATCGCCATGCAGAAGGGCGTCGCCCGCGGCATCTTCTCCAACGAAGCCGGTCTCGGCTCCGCCCCGATCGCCGCCGCCGCCGCGAAGACCAACGAACCGGCGCGCCAGGGGCTCGTCTGCATGACGGGCACTTTCATCGACACGATCGTCATCTGCACGATGACCGGCCTCGCGATCGTCGTCACCGGCGCCTGGGAGCCGTCGCTCGGCCTCAAGGGCGTCGACATCACCATCGAGGCGTTCAGCCGCGGGCTGTCCTTCCTCGGGCCGCACTCGGCGGCGATTTCGGGATTCTTTCTCATGACCGCCCTCACGTTCTTCGCTTTCACGACGATTCTCGGCTGGGACTACTATTCCGAAAGGTGCCTCGAGTACCTCGTCGGGCCGAAACGACTCTGGGCGGTCAAAACCTACCGGCTGCTCTACGTGCTGGTCGTGTTCGCCGGGCCCTATCTCACGGTTTCAGTGGTTTGGGGGCTCGCCGACATTTTCAACGGGCTGATGGCGTTTCCGAACCTCGTCGCGCTCGTTCTGCTCTCGCCGGTGGTCTGTCGCACGACCGCCGATTTTCTGAAACGCACGGCCGGCGGGGGGGCTCGGCCCGAACAGAAATGAAGACGCGTCAGTTCTGGTATCCGCTGCCCGAGAGGCTCATCGCGCAGCACCCCGCCGAAAAGCGCGGCACCGAGAAGATGATGGTGCTGCACCGCGACACCGGCGTGCTCGACCACCGCCACATCGCCGACATCGCCGACTACATGACCCCGGACGACCTGCTCGTCGTGAACGACACCAGAGTCTTCCCCGCGCGCGTCGTCGGCCGCTGGGCTGACACCCCCGGCGCGGTCGAGATACTGCTCGTCAGCCCGGCCGCCGAAGCCGCAGCCGGCGGAGCGCCGCTCTGGAACTGCATCGTCGGCTCGGGGCGCAAATGCCGCGAAGGTCTGCGCGCCGCTTTCGGACCGGCCGGCGAACTCGGCGCGGTTCTGCACGCGCGACTGCCCGGCATCGGCATGTGGCGAGTCGGGTTTTCGTGCGCCCGGCCGCTCATGGACGTTCTCGACGACATCGGCCGCACCCCTGTGCCGCCCTACATCAAACGCCGCGGCACCCCAGAAGAGGAGCGCGAAGACCGCGAACGCTACCAGACCGTCTACGCCCGCGAAAAGGGATCGGTCGCCGCGCCCACGGCCGGACTCCACTTCACCCCCGAAATATTCGCCGCGCTCGAGGCGAAAGGCGTGAAACGCGCGGCGGTCACGCTCCACGTCGGCCCAGGCACGTTCCGCCCGGTCACCGCCGAAAACATCGAAGACCATCGCATGGACTTCGAGTGGTTCTCCGTGCCGCCCGAAACCGCCGAGGCGGTCGGCGCCTGCAAAGCGCGCGGGGGTCGCGTCTTCTGCGTCGGTTCAACCACCGTGCGGACGCTTGAGACCGTCGCCGCAGGCTGCGGCCGCGTCACCGCCGGCAGCGGCGCCTCCGACATTTTCATCCGCCCGCCTTACGAATTCAAGGTCTGCGACTGCATGCTGACCAATTTCCACCTGCCGCAATCCACGCTGCTGATGATGGTCTCGGCGCTCGCCGGCCGTGAACGCATCCTCGCCGCCTACGCCATCGCCGCGATGAAAAACTACAAGTTCTTCTCCTACGGCGATTGCATGCTCATCGTCTAATTTGATATAATTAAGCCCAATGGCACTGTTCATACCCAAGGACCGCAAGTCGCTTTTCCGCCAGTTCCTGGCGGGGATGTACGACGCCGTGGTCATCACCGACCCCAACGGCCACATACTCGAAATCAACCCGCGCACGGTCGAGTACTTCGGGCGCGAGCCCGAAGACGTGCTCGACAAGCCGGTCTCCGTATTCATCCCCGGGCTCAAGCAGGACGTGGTCGCCCGCATCCGCCGCGGGCTTGAAGGCGACCGGCACGTTGTCATCGACGCGAACGCCGTCACGCGCGACGGCGTTAAGATCGCCTGCGAAGTGGCGGTCTCGGCCATCGACCTCATGAACCCCGGCGACCTCATCTTCACCATCCGCAACGTCGAACGCCGCCGCGAATACATGAACGCCTTCAGGGCGAAAGCCAACGCTTTTCAGATTTCGCAGACCGCGCTTTTCTGCTGCGGCGCCGATGGCGCGCTCTGCGAATGCAACGACACCTTCCTGATGATGTTCGGGCTTAAAGATCTGGCCGAAGCCCGTACCCGCCGCTTCTCCGATTTCATGAACGACGACCCGCTGCCGGAGAATTTCCGCAAGGCGCTCGCCGGCGAAACCACCGTGACCGGCATCGTCGCCGAAGGCGACGGAGGCGACCAGGAGGAACTCGAGATAATCCTCGCGCCCAACGTCGTCGGGCGAAAGAACAACGGCGTCGTCGGCAGCGTTCTCAAGGTGTGACAAATGCGCCGCGCCCCTCAGCACCAGGCGGGCATAGTTTCGCTCACGGTGGGCAAAACCGACCCCAAAGTTCTCCAGGATTTCCTGTCCGGGGGGTTCCGGCTTTCGCGCCGCGCCGCCAAGGCCGTCGTGGACGGCCGGTCGGTGTGGGTGAACCGCAGATGCGTGTGGATCGCCCGGTACGCGCTGCACACCGGTGACTTGGTGGAACTGCCGTCGCGGACCGTGAAAGGGGCCGAGGCGCAGTCCGCCGGCCGCCGCGTCGTCGAGAAGGGCGGCTCCGCCCCCCGCATCCGCCACGTGCGGGTGCTGTGGCGGAACGGCTCGTATCTCGTCTGCGACAAGCCAGCCGGCATGGTCAGCTGCGACGACCCCAAATCGGCGGAGGCCGCGCTGCGCTCGCAGGAAAACGAACCCGCGCTCGAAGCGGTGCACCGGCTCGACCGCGACACCACCGGCTGCCTCCTTTTCGCGAAGAACCGCGCGGCGTATGCCGCGGCGGTGGAGATCTTCAAGACCCACCGCGTGTCGAAGATCTATCACGCCATCGTCGCGGGAAGGTTCGGTTTCGCCCATCAGACAATCGAAACGCCGGTCGACGGCCGGCCGGCGGTTTCCAAAGTGACGCGGGAGGCCGCCGGCCCCGAGGCTTCGCTGCTGCGCGTGCGGATCGAGACCGGGCGCACCAATCAGATCCGGCGGCATCTGGCGTCGGTGAGGCACCCGGTGGTGGGCGACCGGGTTTTCGGGCTGAAGAGCGTCCGCGACGCCAGACTGATGAAAGTGCCGCGGCAGATGCTGCACGCGTCGGAGCTGACGCTGCCGGATCCTCTCGATCCGCGGTGTGAAATCAAGGTGCATTCCCCGCTGCCGGCCGATTTCCGCGCCGCGCTGCGCCTCTTCGGCATGGGCCGCCGGAGTTCGTCGCCGCGGTGACCGCATTGGAGCGGGAAAAACGCAGGAGCGGAGTTTGCGGTATGATCATGCTTCAGGTAAAACATGACGCCCCGTGGCGTCGCACAAGAAAGGTGGTTGCGACATGCAGATGACAAGAAGAGGGTTCCTGTCGGCCGGGGCGGCGCTCGCCGCGGCCACGTCCGCGAAAGGCGCCGCGGCGAAAGGCGGCAAGCGGTTCTACAAGGGCCAGTTCCACACCCACACCTTCTGGAGCGACGGGGGGGCGTTCCCCGAACAGGCGGTCCAGTTCTACCGCGAGACCGGCTACAACTTCCTCGGCATCAGCGACCACAACGTCTACGCCGAAGGCCGCCGCATCAGGAAAGTGGGCAACGGACGCGGTCAGATCAACACCTCGATCTTCGACGACTACCGCCGCAAATTTCCCGGAAGCGTCGAAACCGAAACCGATGCGGACGGGAATCTGGGCGTAGTCCTGCAGCCATACTCGAAGATGCGCGAACTCTTCGAGAAGCCCGGCGAATTTCTGCTGCTCGACGCCGTCGAGGCCACCACCAGGGTGTTCAACGCCGACGGTGTCGAGAACCAGGTTCACATGAACTACCTGAACGTGCCCGGCGTGCCGAAATACGTGACCGAGTGCGGAACCGACTCGCCGGTCGACCGGCGAATCGGCGAGACGCGTCTCGCGGTGGAGGCGTTGGCGAAGGAGCTGGGCCGCGAGACCATGTTCATACTCAACCACCCGATCTGGTGCTGGTACGACGTGAAGCCCGAAGATCTCGTGGCCAACCCCGAGATCCGTTTCTTCGAACTCTGCAACGGCGGCAGCCCCTTCGCCCCCGGCAAGGGGCTGCCCGCGGACGGTTTCGCGACGGACCGTTTCTGGGACGTGGTGAACGCGTTTCGCGCCCGGCGCGGGCAGCCGCTTCTGTACGGGGTCGGCAACGACGACACCCATGCCTATTTCGGCGTTGTCGGCCACGTGCCCGGCATCCACTGTCTGCCCTACAACGCCTGGAGCCTGGTGCGCGCGGAGGAACTCACCGCCGAGGCGCTGATCCGCGCCATGAACGCGGGCGACTTCGCCGTGTGCGAGGGCGTGCAGCCCGACGATTTCGCCTTCGACGCCGGCCGCGGCGAATTGTCGGTTTCAGTGGCCGGCAAGAAGAACCTCTGCCGCACGATCCAGTTCATCGTCACCAAGCGTGACTTCTCCGAAAAACCGGTCGAAACGGTGTCGATCGAGGCTCCGGAAGTGCCGGAGAACAAACGCAAGGTCTATGCCCGCACGATCAACATCTACGACACCGCGAAGATAGGCTGCATCGTGAAATCGGTCTCCGGCGGAATCGGCGAGGCGGTGTCGGCGTCCTACCGGCTCGCGCCGGACGATCTCTACGTCCGCGCGCGCATTCTTTCGCCGGAACGCCCCGCCGTGAGCGCGTATCAGCACCCGAAGATACAGGTGGCCTGGACCCAGCCCTATCTCGCCGCAGCATCCTCAACTGCACGGCAATGACGCCAGACGCCGGTCTCCTCTGTAATTCGTGCAACGTCCAGCGGCGGACGTCACGATCGGCGCGCTTGCACTTGCCAAAGCATCCGCGGACGGTGTCGGCGCCTGTATTGCAAAAAACCGGAATTTATTGTATAGTACCTTCTGTGACAATCTTTAAGATGGGAGGAGCGAATGGATCTGTCGAAAATCGGCAAGCGTTTTTTTGCCGCTCAGGCGGTAGCCGCAGCCGTTTGCCTCGCGGCTTTCGCGGCGGCGGCGGATAACTTTCCCAACGCCGACGGCAGCGGCGACCTCGCCTCGGCCGCCGCGTGGGGCAACCCCGAATGGTTCCCCGGCGAGACGTCGTCGCATGACGTCGCCTTCACCAACAAGGCGGCGACCACCTACACCGCGTCGGGCGACGTGACCTTCGGCAATTTCATCAACAACATGCCCAAGGACGGCCAAATGACCGTTGACGTGACGGGAGTCTCTCCGCGTCCGAAACTTACGTTTAAGGGCTTTTTCGGCAATTCGGCGTCGGTCGTCAATTCGAAATCTGTCACGCTAAAGGGGGGGGACTGGAACTTCAGCGGCGGGAATTGGGACTACTACAACAAACCGAGGTACGGCAACGACATAACGATCACCGTTTCCGACGGGGCCGTCGTCACCAACTTGAACAACTACATGACCCATACAACGACGATTCACAACAACAGGCTGATTCTGACCGGCAGCGGCACCGCCTATTATCTGGAGGGTTACTGCTACCCGACAAGCCGCGGCGCGGACAGCCAGATACAGGTTCTGGACGGCGCGCTTTTCTACCTGAAAGGGGAACTCCGGGTGGGGAAAGCGAATAGCGGCTATGACGGATCGTCGTACAAATTCGGCAACATGGGGCTGCTGGTGAGCGGTGCGGGATCAAAAGCGTACACTGCGATGGAATACGGTGACGTTTATCTTGGCATCGGCGACATGGGCAGCTTCATAAAAGTCGAGAACGGCGGTTACTTTAAAACCCCCGCGACTCTGCGCGTGGGGACGTCGTGCGGCAGCAACAGAGTTTCGGTGCTGTCGGGCAGCAGCGCGGAATTTAAAGTGGTGCGGCTCACTCCCGCCTACAGCAATTCGAGCAAGAGCCGCGGCAATGTTTTTGAAGTCGGCGACGGTGCCACCGCAAGCGTGCAAACCTTTTATCACCTCTCTTTTTTCACCACTGACTGCCGGAACGGAAATTCCGTCGTGATTTCCAACGGTACGCTTGACGTCCAGACGAATTTTGACTGCTCCAACAGCGTAACCATAGTGCGCGGAACGAGCCCGAAGCTGCAAGCCAGAGGCGAAGGCAACACCGCCGGGCTTTGGGTCCGAGGCGAGAGCTTGCTGCGCATTGAACTGCCGCCAGGGGGTTACGCCGAAGGGCACGTGCCGGTCGATTCAAAGTACTGCCGCTTCAAAGGGAACGCCGCGTTCGAGGTGACCGGCGCCGAGGAGCTGAAGCGGACTCTGACGCGGCGCGGCGTGCGCAAGAAGACCACATACACGCTCGTCAGATGGCAGTCGGGAGTGGGTGATGACAACAAAATGCCGCTTGCGAAGATTTCCGCGGTGCAGGAAACGCTGCCCAAGGGCTGCAGAATATACCGCAGCGACAACACGGTTAAGCTTGACGTCACCCCCGACCTCGGGGCGATGATATTCATACGGTGAAGCGAAGGTAAAGGGGGCTCGTGAAGAAGTCCACTGCGATGATTGCCGCCGGTCTGGCGGTGTTCGCGTCGGCGGCCGGCGCCGCTGGTGGATGGCGCGGATACCTTTCGCCTCCGGAAGACTACGTGAATTTTCCCCGCCGGGTGGAACGGACGGCGGTGCACCGGTGCGCCGGCTTCGATGTGGAGGTTTACCGGCAGGCGAACGGTCCCGGAACATTTCAACGCGTGATGATGGCGGTCCCGCGGGGATTGCGCGGCAAACTGCCGGCGGTTGCAGTGCCGTTTTATTTTCCGGAGGCGATGCTGGGGTTCGATCCGGCGACGGGGGGGCTCGACTCGCCGAATGCGCCGGAGGGCACCAATCTGACCTTTTATTCCGAAGTTGCATACATGGGCGATCTGTCGCGGCGCGGTTACATCACCATATCGGCGGACGCCTACCATTTAACATACGCCGTCACCAACGCCGGCGCCGGGTTCCACTGGTGGCGCCACGCCGGCGAGAAGCTTACGCGAGACCATCCCGGCTGGACCGGCATCGGCAAACTGGCGTTCGACACGCGGCTGCTCGTCGACATGCTTTCGGCGGACGTACGGGTGGACGCGGGGCGGATCGGCATAATCGGTCATTCGCTCGGCGGCAAGATGGCGTTTTACGCTGGTTGTCTCGACCCCCGCATAAAGGTGATGGTCGCCAGTGATTTCGGCATGGGCTGGGATCAGACGAATTGGCAGGACGTGTGGTACTGGGGGGACAAGCTGAAAGAGGTGCGCGCGGCCGGTTTCGACCACGCGGGTTTGCTGTCGCTTTCGGGGGGCAAACCGTTCTGTCTGATCGCCGGCAAGAGCGATGATGAATCGAGCGGCGCGATGATGCGGCGCGCGAAGGGATACGGACGTCATCCCGAAAGGCTGCTGCTCGTCAATCACGCGAGCGGGCACCGTCCGCCGCCCGCGGCGACCGAAACCGGCTACAGGTTTCTTGACCGTTATCTCGCCCCGGCCGCCGCGTTGGGCAACCCCGAATGGTTCCCCGGCGGCGGCAACACGGCGAAACTTGACGTAACCCCCCGACTTCGGGGCGATGATATTCATACGCTGAATTGTCACGGGAGAGAGAGATGCGATTTCTGACTTTGGCCGCGGTGCTGGGTGCGGCGCTTTCGGCGTCGGCGTTCGGTCCGAAAAACCACCCCGACGACCAGATACGCCTTTTCTGGGGCGCCAAAACGGCATTCTACGACGACTACATCGCGATG
>JAGCAM010000035.1 GCA_017652705.1 Kiritimatiellia bacterium
CGGCGGAGGCGCCGGCCGCCCCTCCGCCTTCGCCGCCGCGTCTTCGAGATACAGCTTCACCGCGCGGTTGCGCTCCTTCGCCAGAAAGCCCCTGATCTTCGCCGCGTCCGCCGCCTTCGCCAGCCGCGCCAGGTCGATCGACGCGTACAGCCGCGCCCACGTGTGCACGTCTTCCATCGCCTTGAGCAGGTGCGGATACGCCCCCTCCGGGTCGAGCCGCGCGTACAGCTTCAGCGCCAGCGCCCGGCTCTGCCGGTGAAAGTCGCCGATGTGGCTCTTGATGAAGGCGAGGTCCTTCTTCTTCTCCGCCGAGAGCAGCCTGTGCCTCACGAGCAGCGGATGCTCCCCGCCGCCGGTCGTGTACTTGGCCACCTCGTCGGCCTCGCCGGGCACCGGCGGCGCCTTCTCGTAGCCGTGGTCGCACCAGTCCAGGAACCGTTTCGCCGCCGCGCGTATCGCCGCCACGTCCTTCGCCGAATTCTTCTTGGTCAGCGAAAGATCGCCCCCGACGTCGTCCGCCGAGTCCGACAGCACGGCGTCCTCCAGGTTTTCCAGCGAATCCGAATCGGAATCCTTCGTCACCCGGGCGAGCATCTTGCGCACGTCGTCGCGGTAGTGGTAGATGAACGGCTTCAGTATCTCCTCGTCGAGCGGGTCGAGCTTGCCGACCACGCTTTCCAGCATGGCCATGCCGATCGCCTTCACCTTCGCCGTCGTGTATTTCTTCTTCTCCCGCCCGTCGATCACGTCCAGATACGCCGCGTCGACCGCGCGTGTCGCCATTATCGGATTGTTCCGCGACAGCTTGTATCCGTCGAGCGCGCAGGGCATGCGCGTGTCCACGCCGTTGTCGCAGTAGTGCCCGACGATGCCCGGCGAAAGATAGTATGGCTGCAGAAAAAGCCTGCGGTCGTCGAAAAACTTCCTGAGCTTCTTCGCGTTCGCCTCCGGAGGCGCGCACTTCTCGAGTATCCGCCCCAGCACCCACTCGCACGCCGGCGTCAGATCCATTAAAGCGAACTCCTTCGTCTCGGAGCCGCCCCTCCACCAGAAATCGACTTTGACGACGCCCGCCGGCAGGCCGGGTTTGTCGGCGCCTTCCGGCGACACGTAGTTGTAGTCGATGAACAGATCGAGCGGATGCCACATCTCGAAGTTCACGCGCTTGTCGGGGGTTTCAAACTCCCACGCGCCGGAATTGATCTGCGAAATGACCGCCGTCTTCAGCCGGTCGCCGATGCGGGTGAAGTCGTTCGTGTCATGGCGGAACAGATCGTCGAGAAACCCGCCCATCACGATGCGCACCCTGCACGGCGGCGTCATGATGTCCGCCGTGCCCGGCGCCGGGTACGCCACCTTGAGCGGAGCCGCCGCCGCCGAACACGCCGCAGCCGCCACCGCGGCGAAAGCCGTTATCACCTTCATTTTCTTGCCCTCCGAAGTTGACCTTTTCATCCGTCCTTGTATTTTATCAAATTTCACGCCCCACTTCACCGCCACTCCGCGGTTTTCCTCTTCCGCAAATCACAACTGTGCGTTGACTTCTGTGATTTGCGTTTGCTATAATCCACCGCGGACCGACGTTGTCCGCCCGGCGGCGGGTTCAAGGGCGAAACGACGCCTCGGGTCGGGGGAAGAGCAATGAATTCAGTGAATCGTTTGATTGCGATGATGTGCGCCGCGGCGACGTTCGCCGCGGGCGCGGGAGAGGTCGTTCCGTATTCGCCGGCGGGGTACGAAACCGGAGTGAAAGACAAGGCGACGGGGTTCTTCCGCGTGGCGAAACTGGGCGACGGACGCTGGTGGGTAGTCGATCCGACCGGGCGGGGCATCGTGCTGCTCGGCGTCGACCATGTAACGTATCACGGGCACCGGTGCGAACTTTCCGGCAAGTACCACCACCTCGAAGAAATGAGGAAGAAGTTCCCCGACGAGGAGGACTGGCGCAAAGACACCGTCGCCCGCCTGCGCAAGTGGGGTTTCAACATGCTCGGGGCCGGCAGCAGCGATTCGCTCAAGCACCGCGGCCTCGTCCACACGATATTCCTGTCGATGAGCGCAAAGTGGACGCTTGACGGCGACGAAGACCTGTGGATCTGCCCGAACGAGCACCGGCCGTGCAGCGCGTTTCCGAACGTGTTCCACCCCGACTGGCCGAAGCACTGCGACGATGTGGCGGCGAAGCGCTGCGCACCGAACAAAGACGATCCGTGGCTGTTCGGCTACTTCATCGACAACGAACTGGCGTGGTGGGGACGCGGCGAGAGCGCCACCGGGCTTTTCGAAGCGGCGATGAAGCGGCGCGACGGACATCCGGCGAAGAAAGCCGCGCTGGAATTCGCGGCGCGCGCAGGCGTGAAGCCCGGGGATGCGCCGCCGGATGTGAAGGTGGCGTTTCTGCGCCGCGCCGCGGAGCTGTACTTTTCGGCGGCGTGCGCGGCCATACGCAGACACGACCCGAACCATGTCGTGATGGGTGCGCGTTTCGCCGGTCTGAGCGGCGCCCACCGCGCGGTGTGGGAGGAAAGCGGCAAGTACTGCGACCTCGTCACGTTCAACTGCTATGCATGGGCCGATCTCGACCGCAATGTGGTGCTTAACGACGCGTGGAGCCGAGAAGAGCCGGTGTACGACGCTTTCGCGCGCGCTTATTCATGGGCAAGGAAACCGATGCTCGTCACGGAGTGGAGTTTTCCGGCGGTGGATTCGGGGTTGCCGTGCACGAAAGGCGCCGGGCAGCGCTTCCGCACCCAGGAGGAGCGGACCGCGGCGACCGAGCTCTTCGCCAAATCCATGCTGGCGATGCCGTTTCTGGTGGGGTACGACTACTTCATGTGGGTGGACGAACCCGAACTCGGCATTTCAAGGGCGTTTCCGGAAAACACGAACTACGGGCTGATCGACGAAAAAGGCGCGGCGTATCCGGAAATCACCGGAATGTTCGAGAATCTTCACCGGGAACTCGGCCGGTGGCGTTCGGCGGGGCTGCCGAGAATGCGCGAGGCGGCGGACGAAGTGCGGCGGGCGGACGACGCGTGGAGGGACGAAACGGCGGCGCCGCGGCGTCCGTCGTTCAAGCTGAGCGGAGACTCGTACAGGCTGCGCAACTCGGCGGGTCTCGCTCTTGAAGGGAGGATCGGCGGGGACGCCTTGTTCGACCGGGTGAAAATCGGCGGCAAAGACTTCGGGCGGTTCTCCTTCGCGGTGGAACTGGCGGCGGCGGGCGGCGCGCGCCGGGCGGCCGTGAACAAAGTGGTGTCGGCGGAGGCGGTCGACGGCGGAGCGGCAATCCGGGCGCGGGGCGGCGCGGACGGCGCGGAGTTCGAAATCGACCTCGAGGTGCGGGCCGTCCCCGGCGAAACAAGGTTCCTCGCCGACCTGAAGAAAGTCGCCAACGTCGGAAAGCGGCCTTTCGAAGTCAAGCGGCTGATGTTCCGCGAAGAGGCTGAATTCATGAACGAGTC
>JAGCAM010000036.1 GCA_017652705.1 Kiritimatiellia bacterium
CGGCCCGCCCGCCGGAAACGACCACCTCCGCCGCGACGCGCAGCGTGCCGCCGCGCACGACCTCGCGCGGCGCATCGACGCGCACCGCCTTCACCTCGTACGGCAGCCGTGACAGAAAGTGCGTGTCGAAACCCTTCAGCCGCAGGGCGACGGCGTCGACGAAGCCCAGTGCGCGACCGCCGCGCACGTCGTAAGTCCACGCCTTTTTCGGAAACCGCAGCGTCGCCTCGCCCGGCAGTTTTTCGCCGGTCGCCGGCCGCTTCTCGAAGCCGACGAACTCCGCGCCGTCGCGCGTGAACCGCGTTATTTCAGACCCCAGCACGCGACCGCCGCCAGTCCAGCGCGCGTCGATCGCCGGATCGAACCCAACCGCCTCGCGAAGTTTCGCGTTCATCGCGGTATCGTCCGCCGTGCCTTCGGCGAAACGGAAGCACACCGGATTCCGGTTCAGCACCGTCGTGCGCCCTCGCCCGATCCGGCGCACCGCGAACGGCCCGTCTCCCGGCCCGGCGAAAACGTCGTCGAGAAGCCCCTTCTCCAGCAGCGAACCGTCCGGCGCGACATCCGCCGGGCGGAAATCCGAAACCGCGGTGCCGCCGGCCTCCACGAACGCGCGCACCGCCGCCGCGGTCTTCTCAGGCAGCAGCCGCGCCGCCGGCAGGATCAGCGTGCGGACCTTACCGCCGGTCAGCGCCCCTGCCTCAACGTCGCACTCGTAAATGTAGTCGTACTGGTAACCGGCGTTTTCGAGACATTCCTGAAACACCTTCGCGATCGCCAGCGACGAACCGTTTTCGCTGCGTATGCCCTCCATCCGCGCCGACGCGCTGCTCCAGAGTATGCGTATGCCGTCGTTTTCGCGGCGGCTGCGCAACATCAGCGAAGACGGCCCGCGCTTGATCTCGCGGTACGCCTCCAGCGTGTAGCCGGCCAGCCCCGCCTCGACGCCGAGATCGCCCCTCAACGCGTAGCACGGCGTCCAGAACCAGCTCATGTTCGCGCCGGTGAGAACGCTGTGCCACACGTCCCACTCCCGCTGGTCGCGCGGCAGCGCCGGCGATTTGTACGTGCCGAGCGTGTCGCCGACGTAACCGCCGCGCTGCTTAAGAAAGCGGAACATCTCCGTCTCGCGGTGCTTCAGCCAGTACGGACAGGTCGAACCGAACCCGCGCATACCCTGCTCGACCAGCGTTTCGTAACCGCTGCAGCCCATGAAAGACTGGATGCGGCGGTCGACCGAATCCACGCCGCGGCGCAACGCGGCGATTTCTCCTGTCAGCAGGTGTTCGAAATAGGCGCGGCGGTCGATCTCGGCTCCGAAATGGCGGCGGTTCTTAAGCTCGACCATCGCTTCTTCGTCAATTTCGAAAAAGTCTTTGAAGCCGGACTTCCAGAATGCGTTGAGTTTCGCGATGTCGCCGTTGTAACGCGAATCACGAAGCCAGAACTGGAACTCCACGAACTCCGAAGAGGGGGCCGGGCGTATCGACTTTATCAGCTCCGGCGTCAGTTCGGCCCACGACGAAATCTCAACCCCGTTCTGGCGGTTGAAATGCTCCACCCCGTTGGGCTGCACGTATGTGCTGCGCACCGCGGCGGCGATGTCGTCGAAGTCCCCGGGGAAAAGCTTCGCCGACAGCAGCGTGGGCAGGCAGTTGCGCGGGCGTAGCTTGCCGATGAACCCGCCGTAGTAACTCGCGAGCGGCTTGATGCCGCGGTCTTTGCACCACTGTTCGATGAGGCGGTACCCTTTCGCCCCGTTCTTGCGTTCGGCCTCCCTGAAACGCCCGATCAATATGTCGAAATACGCCGGCGCCCAGTCCGGCGTCGTCGCCGAGAACTTCGTCGGCACGCCTGAATCGTCTCCGCACGAAATGAACAGTCCGTTTTTCTTGGCGATCGCCGCGGCGTCTTTTCGGAAGCGCCGCTGCAAGCTTGCGAGAAAGTACGGCGAGGCCATCGATCCGTCCATCTCGCTGTACGCACCAGCCATCCTGTCGCGTATCACCGGGTCGCCGCCGAACCAGAGCCGCCCGGGGCTGCCGTCCTGGCAGCAGTCGATGCCGTAGTATTCCAACGTCGCGAGATGATGCAGCCCGTTGTAACCGCCCTGGTGGAATCCGTCGCAGAATATCGTGTAGTCCGAACGCCGCCCGACGCGGCGGTAAATCGGCTGTTCGCGGCGGTCGAGTTCGCGGCCCGCCCCGTCGCGCAGCGAAGCGGCGATGAAGTGGCAGTTTTCAACGAGTCGTTTCGGCGGAAAACTCACCTGCGCCGCGCCTTTCGCCGCGTCCACCGGAAAATTCCCCCGCTCGATGACGCGTCCGCGCGGGTCGCGCAGCTCGGCGGCAACCGACAGCCCCGGCGCCGCGTCGGCGACGCGCACCGCCGCCGCCACCGGTTCGCCGGGGTCGAACATCTCCCGCGCCGGGGCGATCACGGCGATTTTTGGCGCGGGCCGGAGCGCACGGCAGTCCGGTGAACAGCCGCCGGGCCCGAAATCGGCGA
>JAGCAM010000037.1 GCA_017652705.1 Kiritimatiellia bacterium
AAGTCAGGTCGCAGACCACGACCTCGATAGGCCGCGGGTGTCAGCGTCGCGAGACGTTGAGCCGAGCGGTCCTAATAAGACGTGAGGCTTAGCTTGATTGTTCGCACCGCAACTTCAAAGCAGGGTCGAAAAGGAAACCCGCACCCCGATGCGCGCTGCAGTTCTCTCAAATCCCCGTCTCCGCGGCTGTTTGCCGGTGGCCACAGAGGAGTCGCCATACCCGTTCCCATTCCGAACACGGAAGTCAAGGGCTCCATCGCCGAGGGTAGTGCGGGACCCGCCCGTGCGAGAGTAGGACGCCGCCGGCCTTTTTGTCTCCGCCACCCCGGGGCGCTGCGCCTCGCGGAGGGGCTGATTGGTTCGGTGGAAATGGTCGGACTGGCGGGGATCGGACCCGCGACCCCAACATTAAAAGTGTCGTGCTCTACCAACTGAGCTACAGTCCGGGATCAATGGCGTATATTATATCAAAAATTTTCGTCCCGTGCGCAGGATATTTGGTATAATGTTCAGTGGTTTGAAATACACATATTTATATCAAGACAAAAACAACCGTAATCTCCACGGTGAAATCTCAGCGCGAAACCGCGACGAGGCGTACAAATTGTTGCGCAAGCAGGGCATACGCCCTTACCGCGTTATAGGCGACGACCCATGGAACTGGCGGCCGTGGGCGATATCGGCGGGGTATGTCATTCTGTCGGTCGCGTTGATAGTGGTAGGCATCATCGCCATAATGCAGGCCAGGCAGATCAAAGAGATGCAGATGGCCGAAGTGGAGGAAGCCGAATACTGATTTGAAGCAGACAACAAGAAGGAGGAGTAAGCAAGAATGAAAATCGACACATTGTGTGTTCAGGGCGGATATCAGCCGAAATGCGGAGAGCCGCGCCAAGTACCCATTTATCAGACGACCACCTTCAAGTACGACACGACCAAACACATGGGCGACCTCTTCGACCTGAAGGCGTCCGGCTACTTCTACACGCGTCTGGCGAATCCGACGAATGATTTCGCGGCCAAGAAAATCGCAGCGCTTGAGGGGGGCGTCGCCGGCATTCTCACCTCGTCCGGGCAGGCGGCGTCCACTTTCGCTGTGCTCAACGTCTGCAACGCCGGCGACCATGTTGTTTCGTCGGCGCAGATTTACGGCGGCACGTTCAATCTGTTCGCGGTGTCGCTCAAGAAACTCGGCATTGAATTTACGTTCGTCGATCCCGACGTGGATGAAAAGACCATCCAGAAGGCGTTCCGCCCCAACACGAAGTGCATGTTCGGCGAGACGGTTGCGAATCCTTCCGGCACGGTGCTGGACATCGCGAAGTTCGCGAAAATAGCCCACCGCAACGGGGTGCCGCTGGTGATCGACAACACTTTCCCGACGCCGGTGCTGTGCAGGCCGATAAAATTCGGCGCCGACATCGTGGTTCACGCGACGACGAAATACATCGACGGACACTCTGCGCAGGTGGGCGGCTGCATTGTCGACAGCGGCAATTTCGACTGGGAGAAGCACGCGGACAAATTCCCCGGTCTTGTGGAGCCTGACCCGTCTTACCACGGGCTTTCCTACACGAAGGCGTTCGGCAAGCTCGCGTACATCACCAAGTGCACTGCGCATCTGATGCGCGACTTCGGTTCGATACCTTCGCCGTTCAACGCTTTCCTCGTGAACATCGGGCTGGAGTCGCTGCACGTGAGGATACGCCGGCACGCGGAGTCGGCGTTGAAAATAGCGAAGTGGCTGAAGACGCAGAAGAAAGTGGCGTGGGTGAATTTCGCGGGGCTGAAAGATTCCAGATACAACCGGCTCGTCAGGAAGCAGTTCGACGGCCCCGCGCCGTGCGGGGTGATGACGTTCGGCATCCGCGGCGGGCGGAAGGCTTCCATAAAGTTCATGGATTCGCTGAAGCTGATCGGCATTGTCACGCACGTGGCGGACGCATGGAGCTGCGTGCTGCATCCGGCGTCGCACACCCACCGGCAGCTCAGCGACCGGCAGCTGCGCGAGGCGGGGATCCCGCCGGATCTCATCCGTTTTTCGGTGGGGCTTGAAGACCCCGAAGATTTGATCGCGGATTTGAAACAGGCGCTTGCGAAAGTGTGACAAGGGAGGAGCGGCGGAAATGAAAAAGAACTGGTTGTTGGCGGGTGCGTTGGGTCTGGTTGCCGCGGTCGTCCACTTTTCGTCAATGGCCGACTATGTGTTTCCGGGGGAAAGCGCGCACCTGATTGCAGTCTGGAAGGGGCTGGAGACCGACGCGGTCGTGCAGTACCCGTTCATGGCGCTGTTCGCGAAGGCGCTGGGGGCCGGCAACCTGCTCGCGCCGATCTGCGGGACGCTCTCGGTGGTGATGCTGTTCCATCTGGTCGCCGCATTCGTGGGCTGGCGCATCGGCGACAAGGCGGTGGCTTCGGAGCGCGAAGGGGTTTCGCTGGTGGCGGCGACGACGGCTGCGGTGGTGTTTCTTTTTTCACCGGCGGTCCGGTCGGCGGCGACGCATCTCGAACCGCGGATGTTCGACTTCACCTGGGCGCTGCTTTCGTTCGCGCTGGCGATACCTTTTCTGAGGCGGTCGAAGAAGGGGATGTGGCCGTTGCCGCTGGCGATGGGGGCGATGGCCGCGCTCGGTGTCTGCGACTCGGTGCTGTTCGTGACGCTGCTGCCGTTTTATTTCATCGTGACGCTGGTGGCCGCTTTCAACCGCAAGCGCCGGCCTTACGTGCCGCTTTTCCTTTTCACCGCCGCGGCGCTTGGCGTGGCGGTGCTGGCGCTTGGCTTTTTCGAAGTGGAAATTTCCGACTTCCTGCACCGGATCGCCGAAGAGGCGAAGGTGTATTACACGACGCCGGGCTGGCTTTTCATCATGCTGTTCACGACGATTCCTTTCGTGCTGGCCCTCTTTTCGAGCGGCAAGGCGTTCGGGGAGCGCCCCGCGCTGGTGCAGTGGCTTTTCCACGGGGCGATGACGTTCGTGGCTATACTTTCGGTGGCGACGCCGCTGTCGCCTTCGTCGCTGATGGAACCGTACGGGGTTACTCCCGTGGCGACGAGCGCGTTCGCGGCGGCCGTGTGCGGCTATCTCGTGGCGTTCTGGTGGATGAACCGCCGCAAGACGGTAGGACTGGTCTGCGGGGTGATACTCGCCTTCGTGCTGGCGGTTACCGCGGCGGGGAGTCTTTTCAGCTTCGACGGCGACGAGGGGGCTTTCGCCGACCGGGTGGCGAGAAAAATCATCTCCGATCTCGACGGCCGCCGCTGGTTCGTCACGAACGGCGTGCTGGACGACAATCTCAAACTGATGGCGAAGGAAATGGACAAGGATGTCAACATCATTTCGCTCGCCAAAGATCTCGACGAACGGTATCTGAAGCAGCTCGACGAACTGGTGGAGAAGGAGAAAATCGGCGGGTCGAAAAACGGCACGCTGCGTCTGTCGCTTTCGCTGGGCGTGCTGCCGTTCGTGCAGGACTGGTTCGCGTCGGATCCGGCGGTGGCGAAGAATGTCGCGGTGTTCGGCGCTCCCGATCTCTGGTACGCCGCCGGGATCGCCTCGGTGCCGGAGTTCTTCTTCTTCGGCGCCGACGACGCCAGACAGCCGGACTGGGGGGCGTGGAAGGAATTCGACGCGGTGCTCGCCGCGCCGAAGGGGTGGGGCAGCTACCACGACCGCAAGGTGACCAATCCGGCGGTCAGGATGCGCCTGTGGCTCCGCCGCCATCTCGGTTTCGTGGCGAACAACCGCGGCGTTTACCTGCAGGACAAGAAGCGCGACGACGAGGCGTTCGCGATGTACGAACTGGTCTTGAACGAAATCGACCACGACAACATATGCTCGATTTTCAACGAAGTTTGCATGATCGGGCAGAAGCACCCGATGGCCATGGCGAAGCAGCGCGAACTGGAGCGGATGATGAAGACTGCGGTTGAAGACAAGCGGCGCCGCTACCGGCTCTGGGGGCTCAGCACCTACTACGGTTACATCCGGAACCCCGACATGTTCATCCGCGACGGGCGCGAGTGGGCGCTTTCAGGCCGTCCCGGCCACGCGCTTTCGCAGGTGCGCAGGGCGATCGATCTGGTGCCGAGCGACAAGCGGTCGATCATGCTGAACATGATGGCGTCGCTGTACGCCAGCGAGAACGACCAGAAGAAGTCGCGCTCCGTCTACGAGGAGGTTCTGGCGCACGACGAGAAAGATCACGACGCGCTGATCGGGCTTATGCGTCTCGAACTGCTTGAAGGCAACAGCAAGAAGGCGATAGAGTATCTGCAGCGCGCCGCGGAGAACACCTTCGACGGCAGGCGCGCGCGGATCGAACTGGCCATGGTGGCGATGATGAAGAACGACCTGCGCCAGGCCAAGACCATGCTCAAGAAAGCGACCGACGTCGACCCGAAGGACATGCAGGCGTGGTCGCTGCTGGCGGCGGTGGTGATGCAGCAGATCGACGCCGCCAAGGACGAAGCCGCGCGGATCGCGTTGCTCAAGGAACTCGAAAACGAAATAATGCCGTCGATGGAAAATCGGGCGGTCAACCAGTTCGACTACTATCTTCAGGCGACGAAGGGGTTCGTGTTTCTCCGGCAGGCCGAGGAGAACCGCCGGAAGGCGCGCGACGCGTTCGTGCTGGCCACCCAGGCGCGGCCGGACATCTCCGTAACCCACGATCTGGTGCTCGGCCTCGATATCTCGCTCAACGACAAGGAGAACGCCGAACTGCACGCCAAGGAGGTGCTGCGGAGAAACCGCAACGCGCCGCTCGCCAACTACGTGATGGGTTCGCTCTCCCTCGGGCGCGGCAAATATTCCGAGGCTGAAATGTACCTCCGCCGCGCGGCCGACGCACCGCAGCCGGTGGCGATGGCGCTCAACGACCTCGCGGAGCTGCTGCGGCGCCAGAAGAACTACCCCGAAGCGGAGCGCTACGCCCGCAAGGCGACGGAACGCGCCCCCCGGCTTTACGCCGTCTGGGAAACGCTCGGTTCGGTGCTGATGGACGCCAACCGCAGTCTCGACGAAGCCGAGGCTTGCATCCGCAAGGCGTGCCAGCTTTCAAAAGACTCGAAAGGCAACGAGGTCGACGTCAGGATGATGAGCGCGCTCGCCCGTGTGCAGGTGCGGCGCAACGACATGCAGCACGCCAAGGTGACCATACGCAAGGTGCGCTCGCGCATCAGCGAACTATCCGAATTCGAGAAACGCGAGTTTGAAGAAATAGTCAAAGGTGTTCGTTAAGTCACTGCTGCTCGCCGCCGCTTTCCAGATCGGGCCGTTCTACGAACAACGGTCCGATTTTTCCGCAGTTAGACCGTTCTGGTCGGGCGGCGGGGGGGCGACCGACGTGCTGTGGCCGGTGTTCACCGCCCACCGCGACTGGTGGCGTTTCTGCTGGTTCACCCATTACCAGGAAAACCGCGACGGAGGCTACCAGTTTGAGATCATGCCGCTCTGGTTCAACGGACGCGGAACCCCGGCGGACGGCGGCGATGCGCGGCGGGAAGCCGCCGAGGACTACTGGGGGCTTTTCCCGATCTACGGCAGGCATCCGCATTTTCTGCTCATGCACGACATCAGGTTCTGCCTCTGGCCGGTATGGATGAGGTACCGCATGCCCCGCCCGTTTAAAAAGGAATGGATGACAACCGACGCGGTGCTCTTTCCGTTCTTTCACTGGCGGGACGACGGTTCATGGGGCTTTTGGCCGGTGTACGGAACCGGCTTCCAGCGCGAGAGCGAACACCGGTATTGTCTCTGGCCGTTCGTGACATGGGCCGGCTACCGCGCCGACCGCGACACGGCGGGCGCCGGAGACTCGTGGATGGTGTGGCCGCTGTGCGGTTCGGTCGACCGCGAGCGCGAAAAACAGTGGCTGTTTCTGCCGCCGCTTTTTTCCGGCGTAAACACTCCGGACGGCCATCGCTGGCGCTGTCCGTGGCCGTTCATCGAAATCGAGCGGTTCCGCCGACGCAGCCGCACCAGTCTTTTCCCGCTTTACGAACGGGTGGTCAATTACCGGTTCTACGACGGCTCCGAAACAGAGCGCATCACCCGTTTCGGATGGCGGCTCGTGGAACTTCTGCCGGACGGAACGAGAGTGTTCCCGTTCTGGGCGAGTTCTCCCGGCTATCTGCGGGTATGGCCGTTCTGGGAGCGGACTGATCGCGGCGACGGGTCGGCCCGCGGCAGATTCCTGGCGCTGTTCCCGGTGCGCTGGGTCGATTCCGTTGACCGCAACTGGGCGAAATTCTGGACATTCTACGAACGCGAGAGCAACCCGGTAAGCACCGGTCATTCGCTGTTCTGGGGGCTGATCCGCTGGAGGACGTGCAATGATTGAAAAAGCCGTAATCTGGATTCGCGCCCTCCGGGTGGAGCAGTGGACGAAGAACGGCGTCGTCATGGTGGCGTGGTTTTTTTCCGTGGCAGACTCTTCACAGCGGGAGATTGTGCGCGGGTGGGAGTCTTTTCTCATGGCGTTCGCCATGGCGGGGGCGTTTTCCCTGATATCGTCGGCGTTCTATCTGCTGAACGACGTTTCTGATTACGACGCTGACCGGCTGCACCCGGTTAAATGCAACCGGCCGATTGCCGCGGGGCGGATTGCAAAGATCACTGCGGTCAGGGTCGCGCTCGTGCTGTTCGCGACGGGGTTCGCATATCCCGCGCTGGTGGTGATTTTTCTCCCTTCGCGCACCGTCGCGTTCGCCACGGTGCTCGCCTACACGGTGATGCAGTGCTTCTACACCGGCTTCCTGAAGCGCATACCGTACATCGACGTGGCGACGCTCGCGGCCGGCTTCGTGCTGCGGGCGATCGCCGGCGCCGCGATAATCGCCGCCTACATTTCGCCGTGGCTGCTGGTGTGCACTTTTTCGCTGGCGATGTTCCTCGCGCTGTGCAAACGCAAAAACGAAATGGACACGGCGATAGAATCCCGTGAAGTGCTCAGGCGCTATCATCCCAACGCGCTCGCGGCGCTGATCGTCGTCGCGGGGATTGCGTCGTTCGGCGAATATCTCGCGTACACGCTCACTTCCAAGATGGGGGAGCGGTTCCCGTTTCTCTGGGTAACTTCGTCGTTCGTGCTGCTCGGCATCGTCCGTTACGCGGTTCTCACCTGGCGCAAAGGCGACGTCGGCCGCCCCGAAAAAGTGCTGCTCACCGACCGTCCGCTGTGGTGCGTGCTGATCGGCTACGCGATTTCCGCCGTGCTGGCGGTGGCGATCGGCGTCGCGGACAAAATCGGGGCATGAAACCGCTGCTGGATCTCGCCGCCAGGCGCCGTTTCGGAATACGCCCCGGCCTGGACGTGATTAACGCGCTGTGTTCCCGCCTCGGAGACCCTCAGCACGGTTTCAAGGCGGTGCATGTCGCCGGCACCAACGGAAAGGGCGCGGTGTGCGCGGTCGTCGACGCCGTGCTGCGCTGCCGGGGCCTCTCCGTCGGCAGGTACACTTCTCCGCATCTCGTCAACCTCAACGAGCGTTTTTTTCTTGACGGCGCTCCGGTGGACGACGAAACGCTCGAATCCGCCGCTGAAAAGGTGCTGAGCGCCGCGCGGTCGCCGGCGATGCCCGGAGAACCCACGTTCTTCGAAACGCTCACCGCCGTGGCGTTCGAACTGTATGCGCAGCGCAAAGTGGATTGCGCGATTCTGGAATGCGGCCTCGGCGGGCGGCTGGACGCAACGAACGTCTGCGAGCCTTCGCTTTGCGTAATCACCCGTGTCGGGCTCGACCACTGCCGGTGGCTCGGCGGCACAACCGAAGAAATCGCCGCGGAGAAGGCCGGCATAGTCAAAGCGGGCGTGCCGGTGGTGCTGGGGCGGAACGCTCCGGAGGTGCGAGCGGTGGTTGAGGCGAAAGCTGGAGATGTCGGCGCCCCGTTCACTTACGCACCGGACCTGGTGCCGGAAAAGGAGATACCTGCGGATTACCCGCTGCCGGGGGCGTTCAACCGCGAGAACGCGGTCACCGCGCTGGCGGCGCTCAAGATTCTGGCTGGGAGGCTCCCGTCTTCCGCGGCGACTGATTTGCCGGTCGCCGACAGCCTGGCGTGGGTGGTCTGGCCCGGCAGATTCCAGACGGTGGGGCGGTTCATCGTCGACGGTGCGCACAATCCGCCGGCGGCGGCGGCGCTCGCGGCGGCGCTCGGAGAATTGCGCACCGGCCGCAAGCCCAATCTCATCGCCGGATTCTGCGCCGACAAAGACGTGGCTTCGGCGCTGTCCCTGCTCGCGCCGGCCGTGGGGCGCGGCTACGCAGTGGAGATAAAAAACCCGCGGTCGCTTTCCGCCGGAGCAACCGCGGCGAAGATGCGCGCGGCCGGCATTGACGCCGTCGCCTGCGGGTCGCTCGGAGAGGCGCTGGCGGCGCAGCCGGAGGCGCCTCCGCCAGTCGCCGTGATCTGCGGCTCTCTGTTTCTCGCCGGTGAAGCGCTGGTGGAACTCGGGGCGTACCCGTGGGGGAAACCACGGTTCGACGGCGCCGAAACGCCGCAGGTTTGATATAATACGCATGATGAAGAACGAGTCCATAGCGCTGGTTTCGCTCGGCTGTGCGAAAAATGCGGTTGACCTGCAGGTCATGGCGGGCAAGCTCGTTAAAGGGGGTTGCACGCTTTCACCCGATCCGGACCGGGCCGACGTCGTGATTGTAAACACCTGTTCGTTCATTGCCGCGGCGCGGGAGGAGGCCGAGGCGGAGATCGTCCGCGCGATTGAGCTCAAACGCCGCGGCCAGTACGGGCGCGTGGTGGTGACCGGCTGTTATCCGCAGCGGTATCCTGAACTCAAAGCGGCGTTTCCGGGCGTGGACGAATGGATTGGGGTCCCCGGCAGATGGGAGGAACCGGCGATACCGGCGCTGCGGTTCACCGGCAAGGCGTTCGCCTATCTGAAAATCGCCGAGGGGTGCGCACACCGCTGCGCGTATTGCGCCATACCGGCGATACGCGGCAAATACCGGTCGCGCCCGGCTGCGGCGGTGCTGCGCGAGGCGAAGGCGCTCGTCGCGAGCGGCTGCCGCGAATTGAACGTGATAGCGCAGGACCCGCTGCTTTACGGCGTTGATTTCGGAAACCGCGGCGGCCGACGGCGGGGCATCGTGCAGCTCCTTCGGGAGATCGACCGCATACCCGGCGATTTCTGGGTGCGCGTGCTGTACTGCCGTCCCGAGGGAATCACGCGAGAATTCATAAACTGGATGCTTGAATCACCCCACGCCGTCCGCTACATAGACGTGCCCATCCAGCACACGGTGCCGGCCGTGCTCAAGAAAATGAACCGCCTCCGGTCGATCGCGGCGTCGCGTTCGGTGGCGGAGACTCTGCGCGCGGCGATTCCGGACGTCACCCTGCGGACCACGGTGATGACCGGTTTCCCCGGAGAGAGCGAAAATAGATTCCACGCGATGTTAGACGATTTGAACCGCATGCAGTTCGACCACCTCGGCGCGTTCGCTTTCTCCCCGGAGCGGGGTACGCCCGCTTTCGGAATGAGAGGGCGGCCCTCCGCCGGAACCGCCCGCGAACGGGAGAAGAAAGTCATGGCGCAGCAGCGGCGTATATGGAGCGCGAAGGCTGCACGGATGACGGGCGCCGTTCGCCGGGCGCTGGTGGTCGCGCCAGGGGTGGCCCGCATGGCGTCGCAGGCGCCGGACGTGGACGGGGTGGTCTGCATAGACCGCGGCGAAGTTGGCGAGTTCGTCACGGTGCGGTTGCTGAAGACGAAAGGTTTCGACTTCATAGGGGAAGCGCTGTGAAAAAGCGAATACCTTACGTGAATGAGGCGGTCGCGGAGCGCGACTTCAAGTATTACATCTTCGACTGGGACGACAACATCCTGCACATGCCGACGAAAATACGCATGGAACACCTTGAGGAAAACGGTGAATGGAAGCCCGTCGAGGTGTCCACCGCCACCTTCGCGCTGGTCAGAACCGACAATCGGCATTACCGCCCGCCGACGGCCGGGGGATGGGCTGCGGCGTTCGCCAACTTCGCCGACGATCCTCCCCCGCTCGGCGAAACCGGCGGGAGCCGCATCGAAGACGAAAACAACCGGTTCATCCGGGACACGATCGACGCGCTGGAGCGGGTCGAACACGGTGAAATTCCCGGCCCGAGCTACAACGCCCTCAAAAAAACGCTCCGCGAGGGGCGTCTCTTTGCCATCGTCACCGCCCGAGGACACTCGCCGCGCACCATCGAGAGCGCGGTGAGGGTGTTCATAAAGTACGCGCTTTCCGACGACGAGCGCGCCGAGATGATGAGCAGCCTGCGCGGCTATCGCCGCTGGATCGACGGAGTGGCCGACGGGGATTTCGGAACCGACGCCGAGGAGCTTGATTATTATCTCGGCATGTGCCGGTATTCGGCCGTCACCTACAAAGGTTTCCGTGCGCGCATGGCGGAGGATCCGATCTACCGCGACAAACTGGCTTCGGCGCCGAGCGCGGCGCGGCCCGAACTGGCCAAGGAGTTCGCCATACGCGATTTTGTCGAACACGTTTTTCATATGCTGCGCAGGGCTGGGCAGCTCGGTCGCTCGGTGTCGATCGGCTTCTCCGACGACGACGCCGGCAACGTCAAAAGCGTGTCGAGTTTCATCAAAGAGGAACTTTCGAAACGTTTCGAGGGAATAAAGTTCGTGGTCTACGACACTTCCGACCGGACGCTTGACAAAGGTCGCAAGGTGTGCGTTTCGGGGCAGCGCAATCTGCCTGGCTTTTAAGCGGGTCCTACGGACTTTTGCCCATTGATTCGGGGGTGTAAAATAGACGATGCTTCTGAATGTGGGATGCGTTGAATAAGGGAATGCCGTGGCGGATAATATGCTAAAAAAACAACTGGATTGCATCAGCGAAGATTTCCTGAAGGGGATCTTCGCCGGCCTTGCGAAGCCGGCGTGTCGCGCGTCGGCGCGGAGTTCCGCGAGGCCCGGCCGGTCCACATGAAGTTCGCGAAGGGGCGCAAGTCGAAGGGCCGCAAGGGCGCGGCGCACGTGAACGACATGAAGCGAGACGTGTTCGGCGACGGCCTTGGCATCGAGGCGTCGCTCGCCCCCGTGCCGTCAGGAGGCGTTTTCCCCGCAGGAAACGCCCGGCGGAGCGTCCCCGCGACTTGCCGGCATGGCGAAAACAGGCCCAGAAAACCGTCCCGGGCCGGCGTTTTTCCGCCCGAGAATCCGTCATCGAAGAAAGTCCCTGCCAGCTTTTGGCCCCTCTGAAAATATTTTCTATCCAATGTTTACAGGGGTGATGGCATGATCTCGGGATAACTCATCCCGAAAAAGTCGGGGCAAGCGTGGCAGTTGCAATCCGGCGGGTGTTTTTGATACAATATAAGGACAAACTATTAAACAGAGAGGTGGGTTATCGGACAGTTCACACGTGTAAACTACAAGATACGCGTTCCCGAGGTGCGCGTTCTTGACGCTCAGGGTAAAATGCTCGGTGTCATGATCACGCGAGATGCGCAGCGGTTGGCCGAACGGAGCGGGCTTGACTTGGTCGAGATCACGCCGGACGCCAAGCCGCCTGTCTGCAAGATAATGGACTACGGGAAATTCAAGTACGAAACGTCCATAAAAGAGAAGCAGGCGCGCAAGGCCCAGAAGGGTGCGCAGGTCAAAGAAATCAAGTTCCATCCAGGGACTGACATCGGCGACATCAACCACAAGCTGAAGCAGGTTCGGGAGTTTCTCGCCGTCGGCAACAAGGTGAAACTCTCCCTTCAGTTCCGCGGGCGTGAAAACGCGCACCGCGACGTCGGAGAAGACAAGATCGCCGAGGTGCTGGCGATGCTGAAGGACGAATGCAGCATCGAGCGGGCGCCGAGCACAGACGGCCGCATCCACAGCTGCCTGATCGGCCCGCCGCGGAAGAACGCGCCGCGGGCGCAGCAGTCTCGCGGGCAGAGCCCCGCCGGCGGTATTCGCATAACGGTGACCTGACCGGAATCGCGATGGAGGCGACATGAACGAAACAGCGCCGGATTTTTCGAACGCCGCGTACCTTTTCCCCCACGTCAACCGCGAGGGGGTGAAGTTCGGGGTGGTCGCGCTGGCGGTCGCGGTTGCGACGGCGCTGCTGACGTATCGCGTGTGGTGGCTTTGCTGGCTGGTGCTGCCGGTTTTTCTGCTGGCGTACGGGGTGTTTCTGTTTTTCCGCGACCCCGAGCGGTACCCGCCGGCCGACGGCAAGGCGATGCTTTCACCGGCCGACGGGCGGATATGCCTCGTGCAGGAGTGCGAAATGCCAGACTCTTTCGGCGCGATGGAGGAGTTCCGCGGCAGACGGCACTGGCGCGTCAGCGTGTTCATGAGCGTGTTCGACGTGCATGTCAACCGCATGCCGACCGACGGCGAGATAATAAAAAAAGAATACGTCCCGGCGGGGAAGTTCTTCAACGCGTCGCTCGACAAGGCCTCCAAGGAGAATGAACGGTGCAATTATCTCGTGAAGGCGGGTAACGGTCAGATGTACGCGGTGACCCAGATCGCCGGGCTGGTGGCGCGCCGAATCGTGCCTCAGGCGGATGAAGGTGCGCGGCTGGGGCGCGCGGAGCGGTTCGGGCTCATCCGCTTCGGCAGCCGGCTCGACGTGTATCTGCCGGAAGGGACGGTTCCCGAAGTGCGCGTGGGGCAGACGATGGTCGCGGGTGAAACGACGATAGGCCATTTGACATGAGCAGGTTTCGGATGAGGGGGCGCCGCCGGCGGCGCGACGGCGAGCCGCGCCGCGACCGGGTGCCGTTCCGAGCGATGGTGCCGAACCTCATAACGTCGATGGCGGCGTGCGCCGGCATAACTTCCATTTCGCTGTCTTCCGAAGGGCGCTGGCTTCCGGCGCTGTGGGCGCTGCTGGTGGCGTGCGTGTGCGACGGCATGGACGGGCGGGTGGCGAGAATGCTGAACGCGAGTTCGCGGCTTGGAGCGGAACTCGACTCGCTGGCGGACTTCGTCAACTTCGGGGTGGCCCCCGCGATGTTCATGTATTTCTGGTTCACCGGCGGGCCGATGCACGAAATCGACGGGGCGAAGGTGAACCCGGAACTGGTTCGCATAGTGCTGGCCTGCGCACTGTACTACGCCATGTGCGACTGTTTCCGGCTGGCGAGATTCAACACGATGCTTGAGCAGGAGACTGCGCCGTACTGGCGGCATTTTTTCACCGGGGTGCCGGCCCCCGGTGGGTGCTGGATGGTGCTGACGCCGGCGATGGTGTCGCTGGCGCTGGATCTGAAGTGGAACTTCAAGTGGAGTCCATCGCCGTATTTGGGAATTTTCATGCTTCTTTTCGTCGGGTCGCTGATGGCGTCGCGGCTGCCCACGATTTCGCTTAAGTCGTTGCACGTGCCGAAACGCTGGCTGCCGCTGGTGCTGGCCGCGCTGCTGCTGCTCGTGGCTTTTCTCGCGGCGAACTTCTGGCTGACGCTCGGCGTGGTCGGGGTCGGGTACGTGCTGACGGTGCCTCTCACCGGTTGGATATTCCTGAAAATCAAGGCGAAGTACGAACGGGAACAGCGCCGCGCCCTTGACGGTGCCGCGGCGAAAGTGTAAAATATCCGGCAGTTTGATTTATAAACACTCCAAGGAGGACATGGTAAATGAATAAGACAGTCAAGTTCGGTTTCGCGGCGCTTGCGGCGGCGGCGTGCACCGCCGTCTGCGCGCAGGACGTTGAGTCCATCGAAGAGGAAAATGAATACGAGGCCATCGGCTGGACGCCGATCGCGCTCGGCATCGCATCGCCGGTGCAGCTGCCGTGGGGCAGCCACACGTGGGACGTCTTCGGTCTTGATCTGAATCTGATCTGGTCGGACGCGCCGAAGATGTACGGCATCGGTTTCGGCGGCATCGCAATGGCGACCCGCGACAACCTCAAGGGCATCCAGCTCGCTTCGCTGTGCAACTGGGCCACGAGAGACGTCTACGGTCTGCGCACGACGCTTGGCGCGAACATTTCGTTCGGCACCGTGTACGGCGTCGACACCGGCTGCTTCGCCTACCGCGACGGAGACATGTGGGGCGTCGACATCGAGTTTCTCGGCTCCTACCAGCGCAGCTTCTGGGGGCTGCAGTGCGTCGGAATTCTCAACCTCTCGCTCGAGCAGAGCTACGGCGCGTCGGTCGCTATATGCGGCAACTCGGCCAGAGTGGCGTACGGCTGCCAGCTCGCCGCGATTTTCAACTACACCCAGGAGCTTCACGGCTGCCAGATCGGGTTGGTGAACTTCGCGAGTGAATGTCCGTGGGGGTTCCAGATCGGTCTGGTGAACATCATCATGGACAATTCCCTCAAGGTGCTGCCTCTCATCAACTGTTACTTCTGATCGGGAGCGGTGGTGACCAGGTCGAAATCGTTTCTGAAGAAACCGACCGGGGAAGGCAGAGGCGCCGAGACGGTCGGCCGGAAGAAGCATGGTCTCGGGCGGAGCGTGGACTTCGGCGGCGGTCTCACCAGCCTGCTCGGAGCCGCTCCGCCGCCGGTGCCGCCGCAGTTGCAGTCGCTTGAACTCAAGATAGCGGACATCGCACGCTCGCCGTATCAGACGAGGCGCGACTTCCGCGAGGAGGAACTGAGGGAACTTTCCGAGTCGCTTAAGAACAGCGGGCTGGTGCAGCCGCCGACGGTGAGACGGCTCCCCGGCGGAGGTTATGAACTGATCGCCGGCGAACGGCGGCTCAGGGCGGCGCAGCTCGCGGGATGGTCGAAAATCAGAGTGACGCTGGTCGAGGCGGACGATCAGACCGCCGCGATAATGACGACGACCGAGAATCTGCAGCGCGAAGACCTCAACCCGATCGAAGAGGCGGTTTCGTACCGCGCACTGCAGGAACGGTTCAACCTGACTCAGCAGGAAGTGGCGGAAAAGGTGGGCAAAGGACGCGCGACGGTGGCCAACGCCACAAGGCTTCTGGAGCTGCCGGACGAAGTGAAGCAGCTTGTCTCGTCGTTGTTGCTGTCGGTCGGCCACGCGAAGGTGCTGCTGTCGGTCGACGACGAGAAAACGCGAATTCTGCTCGCCCGCGACTGCGTAAACGACCAGCTCACCGTGAGAGCGCTCGAACGCAGGGTGGCGAGGCTGCACGCGCCGGCGGAGAACCGTCAGAAGGGCGTGCCCGATCTGCCCGAAAACTATGTAAGGAATCTCGCGGAGAAAATGAAGCGCCATCTCGGGTGCGCCGTGCGGGTGACGCCGGGCGTTACCCACCAGAACGGACGGCACACCAAAGGGGTGGTGGAAATCGATTTTTTCGACAACGGCGATCTCGACCGCATACTCGCGATGCTCGGCGTGACGGTGGACTGACCGGCGATGTTCTCCCTTTTCTTAGCCGCGGCGATCGAATTCACCCCGCAGGACGCGAGACTGGCCTTCGACAGGGCGAAAGGTCTGGTCGCGCAGTGCACCCCGCGCGACGCGGGTACCATTCGCGGGCGGCTCGCGGCCAATTATCTGCTTGACGCGGCGAGCTCGACGGGGGCGGACGTGAGACGCGACGGATTCATGGCGATGACGCCGAACGGCGAACGCGAATTCACTAATCTTTACGCGGAGTACAAGTTCGCTGATGAAAGTTTTAAGTGGGTGGTGCTGGTCTCCCACTACGACACCAAGCCAGGGGCGGGCTGCCCCGGCGCGAACGACGGAGCCTCCACCTCCGGGCTGCTGGTGGGCGTCGCCAACGCGATCGCCAACTGGAAGACTCCGCGCGGAAACATAATGCTGATATGGACGGACGGGGAGGAGTGCATATCGTCGTACGGCCCGAACGACGGACTGTGGGGGGCCAAACGCGCGGCGGAGTACATAGTGGCGCGGCAGCGCAGGGTGCAGGCGGTCGTCTGCCTGGACATGCTCGGCGACAAAGACCTGTCGATATCGGTTCCGTCGAACGGAACCCCCACGCTCGGCAAAATCGCGGTTCACGCCGCGAGACGGGCGGGGTATCCCGGTCTCGTGCAGCTCATGGCCGAGACGGTCAAAGACGACCACGTGCCTTTTCTCGAAAAGGGGTTCCCGGCGATCGACCTCATCGACTTCAGCTACGGGCCGGGTAATTCGTTCTGGCACACGCCGAAGGACACGGTCGAGAACATTTCCGAAGGATCGCTTTTAAAAAGCGGCAGGGTGGTGGCGGAGCTGTTGAATATTTTGTTATAATATCCGGCTTAAGGAGACAAAAAGATATGGCCAGGGAATCAAGCGTAGGCAGGCGCATACGTACATACCGCGAGAAACTAGACATGAGCGTGTACGACCTCGCGCAGAAGAGCGGAATAGACGAAAAGGTGATCAACTCGATCGAGAAAGGCAAGGTGCTGCCGGCGCTCGGCGTGCTGACGAAGCTTTCCCGCGCGCTCGGCCAGCGGCTCGGCACGTTCATGGACGACCAGTTCAAGCCCGATCCGATCATAACCCGCGCCGGAGACCTCGAGGCGAAGAAAGTCGCGGAAGAGGGCACGAACGATCTCGGCTACGCCTCGCACTCGCTTGCGCTCGGCAAACCCGACCGGCACATGGATCCGTTCCGCATCGAGTTCGCGGCCGACGGGGTTGACGAGGTTTCTTCGCACGAAGGCGAAGAGCTGATCATCTGCATCGCCGGCGAAGTCGAGCTGACGTACGGCAACGAGAAGACGACGCTCAAGCCCGGCGACACGGCCTACTACAATTCGGTGGTCAGACACGGTCTGCGGGCGGTCGGCGGCCGCCCGGCGTCGATATACGGCATAGTTTTCATGCCGTTCTGACGCGGTGCGGATAAAACTGGATACAGCAACGGAGAGGTAAGATGGGCTGGTTCGAGAACAAGGAGCGACCGAAGATTCCGCCTGAGAAGGAGTTGTGGGCGGTTTGCCCTAAATGCAAAAGCCACTTTGAGAAAGCGGCGTGGCGGAAAAACGATTCAATCTGCCCGAAGTGCAATTACCACGGCAGGCTCTCTGCCCGCGAACGCATAACGCACACCGCCGACGCTGGCACGTTCAACGAAGTGTTCCGCGAGGTGACGTATTCCGATCATCTCGGGTTCCACGACGCCGCCGGCCCCTACCGCGGGAAGGCCGAGGCGACGATCGCCAGGACGGGCGAAACCGAGTCTGTGGTGATGGGCGCATGTTCGATTTGCGGGCACCGGGTGATGCTCGGGGTGATGGACTTCGCGTTTCTGGGCGGGTCGCTCGGCACCGGCACGGGCGAACGCATCGCCCGGGCGTGCGAGCTGGCGGTGCGCGAACGCCTGCCGCTCGTGATATTTTCCGCTTCGGGCGGCGCCCGCATGCACGAAGGGATTCTTTCACTCATGCAGATGGCGAAAACCGCGGCGGCGATCGGCCGTCTCAAGGAGGCCGGGCTGCCGTACATTTCGGTGCTGACCGACCCCACGACCGGCGGCGTAAGCGCCTCTTACGCGATGCTCGGCGACATCAACATCACCGAGCCGAAAGCGCTCATAGGTTTCGCCGGCCGGCGCGTCATTGAGAACACCATCCACCAGAAACTGCCGGCGGATTTCCAGTCAGCGGAATATCTCGAGAAACACGGCTTCATCGACCGTATCGTGGAACGCGGCGAAATGAAGGGTTTTATCGCCAAAATGCTTGACTACTGGGGGTTCTGAAATGAGCGGCAAAACAGCGATGGATTGCGTGAAACTGGCCCGCGACCCGGCCCGACCGCATCTGAGTGATTTCATCGGCTTCATGTGTTCCGATTTCGTGGAGCTGCACGGCGACCGATTCGTCAACGACGATCGTGGGTTGATCGGCGGATTCGCCAGAATCGGCGGCGAAAAGGTTTTGATCCTAGGTCATAACAAAGGCGCCTCGGTTGAGGAGAACATGACGGCCAATTTCGGGATGGCCAACCCCGACGGTTACCGTAAAGCGATGCGGCTCGCCGGGCTAGCCGAGAAGTTCCGCCTGCCTGTCGTCACTTTTGTCGACACGCCCGGGGCGTATCCGGGCCGCGAGGCGGAGGAGCGGGGCCAGGCGGAGGCCATCGCCAGATCGCTTGAGTTTTTCGCGCAGCTGAAGACGCCGGTGGTGGTGGTGATTACTGGCGAGGGCGGCAGCGGCGGAGCGCTTGCGATCGCCGTGGGCGACAGGGTGCTGATGATGGAGAACGCCGTGTATTCGGTAATCTCCCCGGAAGGCTGCGCCGGGATTCTCTGGCGCGACGGATCGAAAGCTCCCGAAGCGGCGGAGGCTCTGAAGATCACCGCACACGATTTGAAACGTCTCGGCGTGGTCGATGTAATCGTCAAAGAACCGGCGGGCGGCGCGCAGAAAAACCACCGCGCCGCGTGCGCGGCGGTCAAGCAGGCGGTTCTCGCCGCCCTTGCCGAACTGAAGAAAATCAGCCCCGAAGAACTTCTCGGACTGCGTTACGGCAAGTTGCGCGCGATGGGTAATTTTTACTGAATAAATCTGAAAGGAGCAAAAAGCAATGTCGCAGTTTTACGACTACACCGGCGTCGTGGAGGAGATTCTCCCGACTCAGACGTTTTCCAGCGGGTTCACCAAGCGCGATCTGATCGTCGGCAATGACATCGATTCGCCGTCGAAATATCCCAATCCGGTCAAGTTCTCGTTCAAAAAGGACAACTGCTCGCTGCTGGACGGCGTAAACAAGGGGCAACGTGTTAAAATTCATTTCGTGATTGACGGCCGCCGCTGGGACGGCGGGCAGAAAGGGCCGCAATATTTCGTCGACTTGACCGGTCTTAAAATCGAAGTGCTGAACGGCGACGGGTCTTCCACGGAACCCGTTCCCGCTCCGGCTGAGCCTGACATGCCGGTCGACCCCGGCGAAATCGACGACATGCCGTTCTGACGGCCAGCGCCCGCGGGAGCGACGTCGTCCGATGGTCTGGCGCGAGATACTAGCCAAGACAGACTCCTATTTGGCCGGCAAAGGCGTGCCGGAGCCGCGCACCGCCGCAGAACTGCTCGCCGCGAGGCTGCTGGGGGCGGGGCGCGGCTCGCTTGCGGGTGCGCTTGATCTGGAGCCGTCGGAAAGGCAACTTGAGGCGATGCGTCGGGGAATGGCCAGACTGGCCGCCGGCGAGCCGGTTCAATACGTGCTCGGCGAGTGGGATTTCCGCCGGCTTACGCTCAAATGCGACAGACGTGCGCTTATACCGCGCCCCGAAACGGAAGAACTCGTGACTGCCGCGCTCAAATATCTCGACGCTCTGCCGCGCGACGGGTCCGGCAGGCTGGTGGTGGATGTCGGAACCGGAACCGGGGCGATCGTTTTGAGCATGGCGAAGGAATCCAGCCGCGGCGACTGCGTTTTTCTCGGCACCGATGTTTCGGAAGACGCCGTCGCCCTCGCGCGCGAAAACGCCGAGCGGTGCGGACTCTCCGACCGTGTCAACTTCGCGGTGATGGACGGGCTGGACGATTTCGACGAACCGCAGTGCGTCGACGCCATCGTGTCCAACCCGCCGTACGTGGAGACGGCGGCGTGCGAACGGCTGGATCCCCGCATCAGGGATCACGAACCTCGTATCGCTCTCGACGGCGGCGCGGACGGGCTCGGTTTTTACGACCGTTATCTGACAGACGCCGTCAACCTGCTGAAACCGGGCGGCGCCGTGTTTTTTGAAATCGGCGACACCCAGGGCGACGCGGTGAAAAAAATGATGTTCGACTGCGGGTTCGACGATATCGCCGTCACCAAAGATTTCGCAGGGTTCGACAGGTATGCGTCGGCCGTGCTGAAATAAAACCGGCCGCCGACGAGGGAAGGGTTAAGACTGTGTCCGGCGCTCAAAACATAATCATGGCTTCACGGGTGGCGCACCTCCGCGAGCTGAAGACCGAAGTCGCCGGACTGAAGGCGGAAAACCTTGCCCTCCGGAACGAACTGGAATCGCTGCGGGCCCATTTCGACACCGCGCTTCTCGCGGCGGCCGATCTCAGAGACGGCGAAGCGCTGGAAATATGGGACGGGTGGAATCTCGTCCTCGGATCGCAAAGAATCGCGCACGGACGTGACGAACTAATCGGCA
Organism: Kiritimatiellia bacterium; assembly: GCA_017652705.1. Lineage (GTDB taxonomy): Bacteria > Verrucomicrobiota > Kiritimatiellia > RFP12 > UBA1067 > UBA1067. The sequence continues at coordinate 20,032 of JAGCAM010000037.1, forward strand.
TGGCCAAAGCGACCGGCCGCCGCATCTGGATCGTTTTTGACGGCCCTGTCGAGAATGTCCGCGTCAACGGGACGGTTAGGGTTAGTTACACCGGCGGCCGAGGAGAGCAACGCGCGGATAAATTCATTTGCGATTTCATGCGCATGGCAAAGTATCTTCAACTGGCCGAAAAGGTGTCGGTGAGGACAAACGACAAGGACCTTCTGTCGCAGGTGGGACGAATCGTCGCGTGCTGATTCCGGTGAATGCGTCTCGCGGCGGTATGGCACGAATTTTGCTTGCAAGAGGGCGCGAAAGGAAAAAACACTTATGAACGCAAGTTATACACCGCCGGATGACAATGAGAACTGCCTTGAAAAATACGGCAGCGATTTGACGCAGTTGGCGAAGACCGGCAAGCTTGACCCTGTAATCGGCCGAGACACCGAAATACGCGATGTAATCCGCATACTTTCACGCAAGACGAAGAACAATCCGGTTTTGATCGGCGAACCCGGGGTGGGAAAGACCGCCATTGTTGAGGGGCTGGCGCAGCGGATAGTGCGCGGCGACGTTCCTGAGGGGCTTCGCGACCGCATGGTGTTTTCGCTGGATATGACGGCGCTGATGGCGGGCGCGAGTTACCGCGGGCAGTTCGAGGAGCGCCTTAAAGCGGTGCTTAAGAAAATCAGGGAATCGGAAGGCCGGATTATCCTTTTCATCGATGAAATCCACACTATCGTCGGCGCGGGTAAGACGGAAGGGTCTTCCGACGCGGGCAACATGCTCAAGCCCATGCTCGCGCGGGGCGAACTTCACTGCGTCGGTGCGACGACGCTCGATGAATACCGCAGGTACCTGGAGAAGGACGCCGCGCTTGAACGCAGATTCCAGCCGGTGATGATCGACCCACCGAACGAGGAAGACGCGATTTCCATTCTGCGCGGCATCAAGGAGAGATTCGAAAAATACCACAATGTGCACATCCGCGACGAGGCGCTGGTGTCGAGCGTCGTACTGTCGGCGCGGTACATTCAGGATCGTTTCCTTCCCGACAAGGCGATCGATCTCCTCGACGAAGCGTGCGCCCGCATCCGCACCGAGATGGATTCCTGCCCGCAGGAACTCGATGAAATCCAGCGGCACGTCAGACGGCTGGAGATCGAAGAAGTCGCGCTCAAAAAGGAGAAAGACGACAATTCCCGCAAACGTCTCGAAGAACTGCAGGGCGAATTGAAGGTGCTTAAGGAGAAATCCGACCGGATGACCGCGCAGTGGCGCGAGGAGAAGTCGGCGCTTGAAGACGTTCGCCGGGTGCGCAACAGACTTGAGGAGGAGCGCAACCGGTATGAAAGGGCCGAGGCCGAGGGCAACCTCAATGAAGCGTCGCGCCTGAAATACGGGGTCATACCCGAGCTGGAGAAGAAGCTCAAGGCGCACGAGGACGATCTCCGCAAAAACAGCGGCGCGGCGCTGCTGCGCGAGGAGGTGACAGCCGACGAAATCGCCGAAGTGGTTTCGCGGTGGTCCGGAATTCCGGTCACGAAACTGTTGGAGGGCGAACGCGAAAAACTGATCCGGCTGGCCGAGACGCTGCACCAGAGGGTAATCGGTCAGGATAAGGCGGTGGACGCCGTGGCGGACGCTGTCATCCGGTCGCGCGCCGGCATAAAGAACCGGAACCGTCCGGTTGGCGCGTTCATGTTTCTGGGGCCGACAGGGGTGGGCAAGACCGAACTCGCCAAGGCGCTGGCGCAGGAACTTTTCGACGACGAAAACGCGATGGTGCGTCTGGACATGTCGGAATACATGGAGAAATTCGCGGTGTCGCGGCTCGTCGGCGCGCCGCCCGGTTACGTCGGTTTTGAAGACGGAGGACAGCTCACCGAGGCCGTGCGCAGAAAACAGTTCTCGGTCGTGCTGCTCGATGAAATAGAAAAAGCCCATCCCGACGTTTTCAACCTGCTTCTGCAGGTGCTTGACGACGGTCGGCTTACCGACAGCCACGGACGCACCGTCAGCTTTAAAAACACGGTGGTCATAATGACTTCCAACGCCCCAAAAGACGCGCTGAAGGAGATATTCCGCCCGGAATTTCTCAACCGTCTGGACGAAGTTCTGGAGTTCGACGCGCTCACCGAAAGCCAGATTGCCGAAATCGTGAAACTGCAGATCAAAGATCTTGCCCGTCGGCTTGCGGATCAGAATTTCACGCTTGAAGTTGACGGCGCGGCGCTGGCGGTGCTTGTCAGGGATGGCTACGACCCTGCCTACGGGGCCCGGCCGGTCAAGCGCGCGATCCAGCGCGATCTGGAGAATCCCATCTCGAAAAAAATCGTGGCCGGCACGTACCTGCCCGGCGCGGTTGTAAAAGTCACCGCGAAAGAGGGCCGAATTGTGCTATAATATTCTTCCACGCATCAGGAGGAAGAACATGGAAGAAAAGATAAAGGCCAGGCTCGACGAACTGAGAGCCGGACTCCAGGCGGACGGCGGCGATCTTGAACTCGTCAAGATCGACGGCAAGGTCGTGTACCTTAAACTCGTCGGGCATTGCGGGAGCTGCCCGTTCGCGATGATGACGATCAAGCAGGGCATAGAAGTCGGCCTGCAGGAGATCGACCCTGAAATCACCGTCGAACGGGTCGAGGATGATCCGGCCGCGGCAGAACGATGAAGACGGTCAACGTTTCCCTCGTCGGCGTCGGCGGTCAGGGCATAATTCTGACAGCGGATCTTCTGGCGAAAACCGCGGCCGTTTCCGGTTATGATGTAAAAAAATCCGAAATCCACGGTATGGCCCAGCGCGGCGGCAGCGTGACCTCCCAGGTCCGCTTCGGCGACGCCGTGGCCTCTCCCGTCATCCGCGAAGGCACCGCCGACATCCTGGTGAGTTTCGACAAGCTTGAAGCGGTGCGCAACGCCGGCATCCTCGCGCCGGACGGTGCGGCCGTCGTCAACGACCTCTACATAGTGCCGGTTACGGTGTCGTCCGGGCAGCAGCGCCCCGTCGAAGATCTCGACGGACGTCTCGGGCGGACGTTCAACCGGCTCGTTATGGTGGACGGCATGAAAATCGCGGCGGAGGACGCCGGCAACGCCAGAACCATGAACATGGTGATCGCCGGCGCGCTGTCGTCGTTTTGCCCGTTTGAAGAGGAGGCGTGGCTAAAAGCGCTCGAAGAGCTGCTGCGCGGACCGAAAGCGAAACTTGTGGAAGTCAACGAAAAGGCCTTCCGCCTCGGCCGCGAGGCGGTGAAACATCAACCCTGACCGGAGAAACGGCATGTCTATGTGGAACAGACGCGCGGAGACGCTGAGCCGCGATGAATATTCGAAACTGCAGTTCGAGGGGCTCAAGAAGTCCCTCGACCGCGTGTGGGCGAACGACTTCTACCGGCTTCGGCTGAAGCGCGGCGGCGTAGGCTCGCCGGAGGACGTGAAGTCGCTTGACGACCTTGCCTCGCTCCCGTTCTTCACGAAGGAGGACTTCCGAGAGGCGTATCCGCTCAAGATGAGCTGCGTCGACCGCCGCGACCTGCTGGAGTTCCACATGTCGTCCGGCTCGACAGGCACGCCGGTCGTGATGGCCTACACGAAGAACGACCTTCTGCAGTGGGCGGAATGCATGGCACGGAGCTTCGCGATGGCGGGTCTTGAGAAGGGCGACGCCTTCCAGATCATGCCGACGTTCGGGCTTTTCAACGGCGGCTTCGGCTGCTACCACGGCTGCCGCAAGGCGGGGCTTTTCTGCGTGCCCGCGTCGAGCGGCAACACTGAGCGCCAGATCAAGCTGCTGAAGGACTTCCACGTCAAGGGCTTCTGCTCCGTCGTCTCCTACGTGCCGCGGCTCATCGAGAAGCTCGACGAGCTGCCCGGGGGCGAGCGCGACCTGCCGGCCCTTAAGGTCGGCATCTTCGGGTCGGAGACGTTCTCCGACGAGACGCGCCGTCGCATCGAGTCACGGCTCGGCATCGAGTGCTTCGACATCTACGGCATGACCGAGACGGGCGGCATCGGCACGACGGGCCAGGACTGCCGGTGCCATTGCGGCCTCCACGTCTGGGAAGACCATTACATCACCGAGATTATCGATCCTGCGACGGGAAAGGTGCTGCCCGACGGCGAGTACGGCGAGGTCGTCTTCACTTCGCTGACGCGGGAGGCGATGCCGATTATCCGCTACCGCACCCACGACATCTCGCGCATTGTCTCGCGCGAGAAGTGCGACTGCGGGCGCACCTCGCTCCGGCTGGACCGCATCACAGGCCGCACCGACGACATGCTGATCGTGAAGGGCGTCAACTTCTATCCGCGCCAGGTCGAGCAGGCCCTCATGGAGATCCCGGGCGTAAAGGACGAGTTCCAGATCATCCTCGAGGAACGTCACGGCATGACGGACGTCACGATCAACGTCGAGGCGGAGCCGGGCGTGACTGGCCACACGGTAGCGAAGCACCTGCGCGAGCGGCTCGGCTTCCTGCCTAAGGGCGACGTCTTCCCGGTCGGCGCCCTGCCGCGCACGGAGGGGAAGGCCAAGCGCGTCATCAAGAAGGTCGTTGAATGAACCTCATCGCGTCATTCCAGGTTGACCACACGAAGATCGTCCCCGGCATATACGAGTCCCGGGTGGACGAGATCGACGGCGGTTTCGCGACGACGTTCGACATCCGGATGAAGACGCCTAACAAGGAGCCGGCGATCCATCCGAACGCGATGCACACGATCGAGCACGTGGTCGCGACGTTCCTCCGCAACGACGAGGAGTGGAAGGACCGCATCGTGTACTGGGGTCCGATGGGCTGCCTGACGGGCTGCTACTTGATCGTCAAGGGACGCCCCAAGGCGCAGGAGCTCCAGCCGCTTCTCCTGCGCGCGTTCGAGCACATGGCGGGCTACGAGGGCGAAGTTCCCGGCGCGACGCCGCTGAACTGCGGCAACTATCTTCTTCACGACCTCCCGATGGCGAAGTGGGAGGCGGCGCGTTATGCCGAGATCCTGAAGACGAGAGCCTGCTACGAGTACCCTGTGGCCGAGCGCCTTGTCACTAAGGACGGAACGTTCTACGATTCATGATTTTCAGGGCGGTTAGCTCAGTTGGTTAGAGCAGGACCTTTACACGGTCAAGGTCGGGGGTTCGAGTCCCTCACCGCCCACCAATCCACGATGCCGAAAGGGAGAAGTTCGCTTCTCCCCTTTATTTTATCATCCGGCGACTCCCGAAAAATCCCCAATATACAAGGGGTTTCCGCATTCCGGCCTTTCATAAAAACTTCTCCAGGGTGAGACGGGGTTGATGGGTGTGACCCCGTCACACCCCCCTCGTCACACCCCATTTTTCTCCGTCGCAAGGTGCAAGGGAGAAGTTTTTATGACGAAAAAAAGGTCGAGTGTGCAAGTGACACACTCGGCCTTTTTGGCTTTTGCCGTTCCTGTCTCTATCGTCGCTTTGCGCGGCGTTTCTCCCAGCGCTCACGCGTGGCGATGGCGTGATTTTCGCGCCCCTTCGCCCGCATCTCCTCCGCCCACGCAAGGTTCTCCGGCGAGGGAACTACGCCCTCCACGGCCTTGGCGACGGCCTCGATGAAGAACGTCGAAACGCCCATCTGCCGTTTCCGCTTGCTGGGCTTGTGTCCGGCTCGCGTCCACCACGGAACCATCCGTCCGGCAATCGCCGTCCGCACCTTGGCCACCAGTTCAATCGGCGGCGCGCAGTTCACGATCATGCATTCGGGGTTTCTCTGTACCTTCATCGTCTTTCCTTTCGTCATGTGGCCGGCGGGAAGCCCAGGAGCCTTTCCTGCTCTTCCCAGTCGTCCGTTTCGATCTTGCGCACCTTCTGGAGCGAGAAGCCGTCCGGCA
>JAGCAM010000038.1 GCA_017652705.1 Kiritimatiellia bacterium
CGCCGGCCGGGTCGAAACGCACGCGCGAGCCGGCGGCGGGGTGCGCGGCGACGAGGGCTTCGGCCATTTCGCGAACGGTGCAGAAAGTGTCTTCGTTGGCGACGGAATAGGCCGCGGCGTTCTCGCCTTTCGCGAGAATCGTTTCGACGGCGGCGACGGCGTCGCCGATATAGCAGTAGCAGCGCGCGGTTTCACCGCCGGTTTTCATCACGATGTCGCGGCCGCCGGCGACCGCCCTGGCGAATTCGGCGAACACCCGGGTGTCGTCGCGCCGCACCCCCTCTCCGAACGTCTGGGCGAGCCGCGCGATTTTCACCGGCACGCCGTATTCGGCGGCGTACGAAACGCAGAGGTTCTCGGCGAGACGCTTCGCCTCCGGGTAGCACGAACGCACGGAGAGCGGGTCGAGATAGCCGTAGTCGCGTTCGGTGACGTTTTCGGCGGAGGGAACGCCGTAAACCTCCATCGTCGAAAGGAAAACCATCGACCGCACCCGCGCGGAGCGGGCGAACTCGAGCGCGTTGCGGGCGCCGGCGACGACCGACCCGACGGTCTCGACCGGTCGCTCGACGAAAGCGCGGGAGGAGGTTTCCGACGCGGCGTGCACGAACCAGTCCGCGGCGGCGGAAGCCGCGTCGCCGGGGAAGGGGGAGGTGACGTCCCACGCGACGACGCGCACACCGCCGAGAGGGGCGAACATCCGTTCCGCGCGGGCGGTGTCGCGCACGGCGGCGGTGACCCTGCAGCCTTCGGCGGCGAACCGCCTCACCAGGGCGGAGCCGACAAGCCCGGTCGCGCCGGTGACCACAACCGATTCAGCCATTCGCCCGCCCCCGCCATTTGATGAGGGCCTCGAGGGTGACGAGGTCTTCCGGCGTGGTCACCTTCACGTTGCCGCGGTTGCCCGGCACGAGATGCACGGGGATGCCGAGCGTGAAGCAGACGGTGGCCTGGTCGACCATGTCGGCGTAACCCTGCGGACGGGCGCGGATGCGCTCGTGGGCGGCGATTATCCCGGCGAGGCGGAAGCTCTGCGGCGCCTGGACGGTGTAAAGCTCGCGGCGCAGAGGAACCGCGTCGACGGCGGCGCCGTCGCGCGACAGGACCACGGTTTCGTAGCACGGCGTGTAGGTGACGGCGGTGCCGTAGCGCTCGACCGCTTCGATGTTGGCAGTTATCACTTCGGGGGTGACATAGGGCCTGACGCCGTCGTGGACAAGCACCACGGAGTCGGGCGGTTCGCGTTCGGCCGCGTATTTGAGCCCGCGGTAGATCGACTCCTGGGCGGTGTCGCCGCCGGGCGCGACGCCGCGCAGTTTGGTGATGGAATGCCCGCGGGCGATATCTTCGGCGCGGGGGATGTATTCGGGGTGCGCGACGAGGTACACTCCGTCGACGAGCGGGTGGTTCTCGAAGAGCGACAGGGTACGGGCCAGCACGGGTTTGCCGCCGAGATCGAGAAACTGCTTCGGCACCTGTCCGCCCATCCGCACGCCATTGCCCCCGGCGAAAACGACCGCCAGATTCATCAGGAGGCCTCCGGTTCCCCAAAAGACGGCTTGAACGGGGCGAAAAGCAGGTGGCGCTCGCGCTCCGCCTCCGGCGGCGGGGACATGTAGTCGGGCCCGTAGTTGCGCCGCATGTACGCCTCGACGCCGGCCGGGGCGAGACATTCGATGCCTTCGAACGAAATCGGCCGCGTTTCGCACATCTCGGCGCGCGGGCAGAGTTCGCCGAAGAAATGGCGGCGGCCGACGGGTATGGTCACGTACTTCGAGCCGCCGTCGGAACAGAGGGCGTTCCACCTTTCCCAGATCCTCACCCAGTAGCCGAGGGGCACCGGCGACAGCAGAAAGCCGATCAGGGTTTTGAGCCTGAACACAGAAGAGGCGCCGGGGTTCTCCTCCGCCCAGCGGCTGACGAACTTGCGCTCGCGGAAGAACTTGCGGCAGGAGTACATGAAGCCGAGGGCCAGGCTGACGCCGCCGTGCACCGCACGCAGGAACCGGTTGTCGAAAGTGTTGTCGATCATGAAGATGTCGACGAAAGCGCCGCAGGATTCTTCGGGCAGAAACAGGTCTTCGCGGGTGCGCACACAGGTGCCCCGCAGCCGCACGCGGACGAGCGCGAGCGAGTAGTTATCCGTTTTGCCGGGGGTCTGGATTTCGTAGCGGCCGCCGAAATCTTCGCGGAAGAATCTGGCGAAGGCGGCGAAGTCGGAGCGCGGCATGTTGAGGTCGATGTCGTCGTCCCACGGAATGAAGCCGCCGTTTCTCACCGCGCCGAGGGCGGTTCCGCCGCCGACGACGCATTTCAGACCGTGGCGGTTGCAGCAGGCGAAGACGTCGCCGGTGATGCCGGCGAGCGTTTTCTGAAGCGCGCGGAGAGCGACATCGTCAGGCACGAAGGCGTCACCCGCCTTCAGGTGCTTGAACGCGTCTACCGTCGACAGCTTCAACTGTTTCTCCTTTCGGACTTCTCCTTTTTTGCAGTCATCTCCAGATTTGGAAAAATATTATACCATAATTTCGCGGGGCATAGGATGCGGAGAGTGAATAATTTTGATATAATCCAGAACCGGAGGCAAGCGATATGACCGTTGAAAAGATAAAGGAGCTCATGCGCGGCGGCGACGTCGCGGCGGCGCGCGTCGCCGCGAAGGCGCTCGCTGGCGACGAACCAGGCAACATCGAGGCGCGGGCGCTTTACGGCGTGTGTAGCCGGCTCGCGGGCGACGACGGCGAATTCGTCCGCGTCGACGACGAAATCGCGGCCATGCCCGGCGCCCCGCGTTCGCCGGTTTGGCGGCGGTACCACGCGATGCGCGTCGCGGCGTGCGGTTCGATGCTGCTTCTCCCCGCCGCCGCGGACATGATGACGCCGGTCATGAAATACGGCGGGCCGCCCTTCGTGGATCCGGTGCTCGTCGCCCCGAAACCGGCGGCGACCGACGGCAAATACCCGGGCAAGGTCAAAATCACCTGGAAGAAGGTCTCCGGCGCGGCGAAGTACAAAATCCGCCGCGCGACTTCGTCCGATTATTCGAAATCGAAGACGATCGCCACCGTCACCAAAACGGCGTACAGCGACAAGCACCCGGCGTGCAAGCCGAAAAAACGATATTATTACTGGATCGTACCCTGCAACGCGGCGGGGCGCCCGTTCAAATCGAAAAAGCGTTTCGACGCGGGGTACGCGAAACAGGCGCTCAAGATAACGACCATGGGGGCGATGGACGTGGGAGGGTCGCTGCAGCTCGAAGTCGAAGGCGGGCCGTGCGACGACATCTCACCCGAAGCGTGCAAGTGGCGGATCGTCTCCGGCGCGTCATGCGCGACGCTGTCGAAAAAGGGGTTGCTGAAAGCCCGGCGCATGGGCCGGGTGGTCGTCTCGGCCGCCTACAGGGGGGCGAAGGCCAAAACCGTGATTGAAATCGGCGTTCTGCGCACACTCTACGGCGGGCCGCCGTTCGTGCCGGTCGCGGAAACGGTCGGCATTGACGGCGGCGCGCGGGACGCGGCGGAGTGAGCCGCGGCGCCGAGCGGCTTTACGGGGCGGTCGTGGAAATCACGAACCGCTGCAATTTCAGATGCCCGCACTGCGCTTCGGCTTCAGGCGAGGCGCGCGCGGACGAGATGGGCGCCGGCGAGATGGCAAAACTCGCCGGCGATCTCGCCGCGCTCGGCTGCCGCGAATTCACGATGCTCGGCGGGGAGTTTCTGCTGCGGCCTGACTGGGGCGAAATCGGCGCGGCGGTCAAGGCGGCGGGGATGGAGCTGCAGCTGATCACGAACGGGCTGCTCGTCACGCCGGAGGTGCGGCGGCGGTTCAAAGCGCTCGACCCGCAGACCGTCTGCGTGAGTTTCGACGGGGCGACCCGGCGGAGTTACCGCGCCGTGCGCGGCGTCGACGGATTCGACCGGTGCCGGCGGCTGATCGCCGGCCTCGTCGACGACGGGTTCCGCCAGGTCTCGGCGATCACGACGTTCTCATCGCGCAATCTCGGAGATTTCGACAGGTTCGTCGAAATGTTCATCGACACGCCGGTCGTCTGGCAGGTGCAGATCGTGCACCGGGCGGGCGAACGCTTCGACGATTCGCTGCTGCTGAACGACGCGCAGTTCGCCGAATTCGCCGACAGGGCGACGAAGTGCCTGTGCGAACTGCACGGCCGGCTCAGACTGCAGGTCATGGACGACTTCGGGTACTTTCCGGTGAACCCGAAACTGGCGTTTCTCTGCCAGCGCTGGGACGGCTGCCCGGCCGGACGCAGGGTGGTGGGCATACGGGCGAACGGCGACGTGCTGCCCTGCCTGTCGCTCGGCGGCGGATTCGTGGAGGACAATCTGCGCCGGCGGCCGATCGCGGCGATATGGCGCGATCCCGGCAGTTTCGCCCGGTTCAGACACAAGAGCGACCGGCTCACCGGGTTCTGCGCGAAGTGCCCGGCGGCTAAGCGCTGCAAAGCCGGCTGCACGGCGGCGGCAATCAGCAATTCCGGCTCGGCGACGGAAAACCGCTTTTGTCTGCGCCGGCTTGAAACGACACGTCTGGCGGATCTGCGATAGGGGCCGGAGGAAACCGAGCCGCCTCGCCACTCCTTGAACTGGAAGGTGCCGAAGGCGGCGGTTTGGTGAAGAGGCGGCTGAAGTAGCCGCGCGGGTCCTTGGGTGTGGGGACGACGGGGCGAAGGACGCGGGCAAGGTCTCCGCTGCCGGGTCGGGTCGCCGGAAGACGGCGACTTCCACGCATGAGCGATCAGCGCTACCGCGCGCGGTGGAGCTGCAGCACGCGCCCGATGAAAATCATCACGGTGAAAATTTCCAGCCGGCCGGCAAGCATCGCGAAAGAGTAAAATGACTTGAGCGCGGCGGGCAGAGCCCCGTAATTAGCCGTCGGGCCGAGGTCTCCGAACGCCGGACCGACGTTGCCCACCATGCTGAGCGCCGCGGTGAAGGCGGTGAAAACGTCCAGCCCGCCCAGCAGGGCGCCGGCTCCGGCAGTAACCATCACGAGCGCGAAGTACATGAACACGAACGCCGCCGCCGCCGGAACGAACCCTTCGCGGCGGCTCTCGCCGTTCAGCGTCAGCGTGAACACCTCGTGGGGGTGCAGAATGCGCCGGAATTCGTTGACGAGCTGCTTGGCGAGTATCGTCCACCGCACGACTTTCACGCCGCCGGCGGTCGAGCCCGAACAACCGCCCGCGAAAAAAAGCAGAAATATCACCGCCTGCGCACCGGGCAGCCATGTCTGGTAATCGGCGGTCATGAAACCGGTGGTGGAAACGATTGAGGCCACCTGGAAAGCCGCGTCGCGCACGGTTTTGCCGGCGCCCCCCGGCGACGACCGCTGCACCCACGCCACCGCCGCTACCGCCGCGGCCACCACCAGGACGAACGTGCGCAGTTCCGAATCGCGGCGCACTTCGTCGAACCGGGCGGAAAGCAGCCGGTAGTAGACCGCGAAGTTCAGCGAGGCCGCCAGCATGAACGCGGTGCACACCCACTCCACCGCGGGGATGCCGAAAGCCCCGACGCTCGCGTTGCGGGTCGAGAACCCCCCGGTGCCCATCGTGGAGAACGCGTGAGCCGCCGCGTCGACCGGGCCGAGGCCGAAAAGCCACAGCAGCGCCGCCTCGGCTGCGGTGAACGCGATGTAGACCAGCCACAGCGTCTTGGCCGTGTTGGCGATCAGCGTGGTGAGTTTCGCCTTGTCAGGACCGGTGGCCTCCGCCTTGATGAGCCGGAACCCCCCGATGCCGAGGAGCGGTATGAGCGCGACCGCGAGGGCGATAACCCCGAGCCCGCCCAGCCAGTGCGATTCACACCGCCACAGGTTCACGCTCCGCGGCAGGGCTTCAACGTCGCCGCAGACCGAAGCGCCCGTCGTCGTGAACCCGCTCACGCTTTCGAACAGCGCGTCGACGAACGACGGATAAGCGCCGCCAAGGTAAAGCGGCAGCGCGCCGAACGCGCATATCGCGAGCCACACCCCGGCGACGACGCCGAACGCGTTACGCACGTCGAACACCCGCGGCCGCCCGCGCGCCGCCAGCCAGAAGGTGACCGCCGCCGTCCATCCCGCCGCCATCGGCGCCAGAAAAGCCCGCGCCGAAACTGCGTCGCCGTCGCAAAGCGCCACGCACAGCGGCGGAACCATCGCCGTGGCGACGATGCCGAGCACGTACGTCAGAATTCTCAATACCGAAAACGCCACCCGTCACTCCCCGCCGAAGAATCTGCCGGCCGCCTTCGCGTCCCTGCCGCGGACGATCACGACCACGCGCTCCCCGGGCCTGAGCACCGTGCCGCCGCGCGGCACTTCGCAGACTCCGCCGCCGCGCGCGCGGTGCAGCAGCACGAGCGCTTCGCCACCGCATTTCTCCATCAGTTCGCTGAGCTTTCTGCCGGCGGCGTCGCTCTTCGGCGCCACGTCGCCCTCGATTATCTCGAAACGCCGGTTGCACACCGAGTGAACGGACTGCACGTGCCGCCCGCGGAGATGCCCCATCACCGCATCCACGACGGTGCCGCGCATCGGCACCGCCACGTCCACGCCGAGCTTCCGCGCGATTTCGCCGTAGGAAGAATTCGCCGTCAGCGCTATCGCCTTGCCGACGCCGCGGGATTTCATGTACGCCGCCGTCACTAGATTTAATTCGTGGTTGCCGGACGCCGCGACGAGAAGATCGCAGCCGAACAGATCCTCCTCGTTGAGCAGGTTCTCGTCGGTCACGTCGCCGCAGAAAGTCCGCACGTCGGGGTGTTTCTCCACGATTTCCCGGCAGCGCGCCGCGTCGCGGTCCACCACGAGAAACTCCGCGTCGCGGCTCACCGAGGGGACGCCCAGCTGTTTCAGCCAGTTGGACGAACGCTTCCGCGCGCGGCGCGCGAGCAGCAGCGACCCCACCCGGTCGGCCCCGAAGAGCACCACCCGGTTCAGTTCGCCCTTCTGCGACTTGGTGAACGACACGACCGTGGAAACGCCCGAAAGCGGCGTGACCACGCCGATGCGGTCGCCCTGGTTGAGCACCGTGTCGCCCACGGGCAGCGCCAGCTCTCCGTTCGATTCAACGAACGCCACGAGAAAGTTCCACCCCTCCAGCGTCGCGAGCCGGCGCAGCGAAAGCCCGGCCAGCGGGCTGCCCTCCCCGACCGAAAGCGTGGCGATGCCGTAGCCGCCGTCGAGTTCGATGACGTCGCCCACCGCCCCGTGCTCCATGGCCGAGGCGATCGCGGTGGACGCTTCGACGTCGGGGTTGAGCATCGTGTCGATTCCGTACAGCGGCCGGGCGTCGGGGTGCGCCGTCTTAACCCGTCTTCTCGCGGTGTCAGCGGCGGTGTAGTAGGCGTAGTTCCTCACGCGCGCTATTTTCTTTATCTCCGGGTAGACGGCGTCGACGAGCGAACAGGTTATCATGTTCACTTCGTCGTCGCCGGTCGTCGTCACGCACGCGTCAGCTCTGGCGATGCCGGCGCGCTCCAGCGTTTCGAGGTTGTTGCCGTCCGCCTCGAGCACCGTGCAGTCGAGCTGGTCGCCCGCGTGTCTGACGTTCTCGGGGTCGTTGTCGATCAGCACGACCTCGTTCCGCTCGGCGATCAGCTCCCTGGCGAGCTGCGTGCCGGTGAAACCGGCGCCTATCACGAATATCTTCACCGGCGGCGCTCCCTGCCCGTCTCCGCGGGTTTCCTGCCGGCCGGCGGGGCGGAGTATTCGTCGAGACCGGCGCGGGCGCGTTCGCGGCGCAGCGTCAGCACCTCCTCGAAACACCCAGCGACCGCCGCGATGTCCGCGGCCGCGGCCGCGGCGCGGAATTTCTTTTCGGCTGCGTCCAGCGACGCGCCGTCAACCCCCATCTGCCGCGCGATATCCACCGAAAGCCGGAACTCGCCGGCGTCGGGCGTCCGGTTCCACTTGATCGACTTGAGAAACGCCGAAACCGCGTCGCCGTCTTCGCCGAGAAACCTGGTCAGCTGGTCGGACGGATCGCAGTGCGCGAAATAACCGAGCGCGAAATCGAGCGCGGGCGCGCCCTTTTTCGGCGTGCAGTCCACGCTTACGCCCGAGGTGGTCCTCCGCGATTTCACCTTCTCCACGGCGTCGTTGCTGAAAACGAGCTTGTTGCCGAACTTCTCGTCGACGTACAGTGAATAAAGCAGAATCGAAGGCGACGCCGGCGCGAATTCCGCCGAGGTGGTGTTGAGCAGCCAGTCGCGCTCTTTCGTCGCGAGGTGGCGTTCGCGGCCTTCCGGAACCGCCGCGTTGCCGGGATGCGCGCTCAGCACGACGCGGACGACCTCCGCCCCGCCGGTTTCGACCCGCAGGAAAAGCCAGCCGCGGTGCGAGGGGAACGTAGCGAAGCGCAGCTTAAGCCGCCCGCTTCCCTCCACCTCCCATTCCGCCGCGATGAAGTCGGCCCCGCCCGCAGAATACCCCGTGAACAGCGCCGGCATCGAATGCGACAGCGCGTTGACCACGCCTTTCGGCGTCTTCACGTACACGTGAAGAAAATCCCAACGGTCCCAGCCGCCGTTCCGCGGCGAATAGCCGAGCAGGATGTTGCAGAAATAATCCCCCCACCGGCGGCACCGGTACAGCACCCCGTTAGTCAGGGAATAGTCGAACTTGATCGAACACGTGTCGAAGACGCCGGCGAAGCTCTCCCGCTCGAAACCGGGCCGCTTGTCCGGCTGATGCGTTTTATGCACCGCCCTCACCGCACCCGCGGCGGAAATCGCCGCCGCCGCCGTCAGCACCGCGATCGCGCTTCTTGTTTTCATTTGCCCACCTTCATGGTTTTTGTTGTCTTAAGACCGGTCGCGCAGTCCGTAAGCACGGCGCGCCACTCACCCCGCGGCTCGTCCACCCCGACGAACAGCCGCCGCGGCAGATTCTCCTTGCGGTCGAAGACGACCGACCGGCGGACCGCCCCCGCGGCGTCCGTGATTTCAAGATGCAGGAACCGCCCCGGAACGAGCGGCGGCGGCCTGAACACCGCCTCGCCGCCGGGCGCCGCGCCGGAGATTTCAAAGTCCGGAGCCTCCTGTTTCACTTCGAACACCGTTCGGCAGACGAATGGCGCGGCGGAGAAATCGAGAACGACTTTCCCGGCCTCCCCGACGAACCCTACCATCGGCTCGTATATGAACCGCCCGCCGGTCAGCGTCACGTCGACTTTACCGCCCGGCGCCGAAACCGGCCACATCGCCGTCACGATGTCGAAGCCTGGCCCGCGCCGCGTGCGCAGAACCGCGTCTTCGTGCATCCGTGCGCCGGGCGCGTAGGTGCGCTGCGCCGGCATGCACCCCGCGATCGCGCTTTCAAACTCGCCGGCGCGCCCGCCTTTCGCCTCCGAAAGCGTGATTCTGCCCCCGAACATCACGCTGCCGTTTTTACCGAACAGATCCGTGAGAGCGCCCTTCCCGCGCGGGGCGAGACGGTCGTTGAGAACCGCCGGCTCCACGTCGGCGACCAGCCGGCCGCCATCGGCCGCGAAATCCCTCAGCACCGCCACCTCCGCGTCCGAAAGCGCCGTCGCCCCGCAGAGAAACACCGTGCGCGCGTTCTTCAGCCGCCCGAGCGTCCGCGCCGAAACGAACTCGAAAGAACGCCCCGTGCGGTAGCAGTGCCGGATGATCCTCGCCAGCCCGTCGTAAGGCGACAGATACCTGCCGTCGGCGAAGGACGCCGACCGCGACGGGTGGCTCCAGTAAAGCAGCACCCCGTCGTCTTTCATCGGGTTGCGTATCAAAAGCTGCGCGAGGCCGTTTTTGAACCGGTCGTGCCAGACGAGATACCCCTCCACGTCGTCGGCAAGTTTCAGGTCGGAATAAAACATCGAGTGGTTGCTGCCGACGTTCACGGTGAACCAGGCGTTGCCCATCACCGTGCCCTTGGCGAGATCCGACATCAGCGGCAGCGGGAAAGGCGTGTACGCCCGGCCGCCGTGGCTCGACGGATACCCTCCCCACCAGAGCATGCGGATGCGGTCGCCCCCGAGCGAACGCAGAGCCTCGTCTTCGATCAGATTCGAGTACGGCCCCCAAAATTCAAGCCGCTCGAACGTCAGCTCGAGATCGCCCGGCACCGAACCCTCCGCGCCCACCGGCGCACCCGGGTCGAGCTTGCGTATCTCCGCGCGGCAGAATGCGTGCACGTCGGCGTACATCTTCTCCATGTACGCGCGGTGGTCGCCCCACGCCGCCAGATTGCCGATTTTCTTCGCCGTCTCCGGCCGGAGGTGCGGCACCGACGCGAAGTCCGCGCAGTTCGTGCGCCAGTCGCGGTTGAGCGCCTCGATCGTGCCGTAGCGCAACTTGAGAAATTCCCTGAAAAACCGGTCGTCCCACTCGCCGAAACCGGCAGTCTCCGAAAACCAGTTCTCGTCGCCGAGACTGTAAAACGCCGGCGCGTACTTCGGCAGGTTCCGCATCCGGTTGCGGATGCCGTCCGCCCAGAGCCGTTTCACCTCCGGGCGGTAGAAACAGAGATCGCCTTCGAGTTCCTTCATCCGCTTCGCCGCCTCGCGGTCGAGAAAGAACCACATCGTCTGCCGCGAAGAGCCGTTCTCCGCCGCGCCGAGCCCGATGCGCACCATGTAGGGAACCGAACTCTGGTTCAGCACCGCCATCGCCCGGATATTGCCGCCGCCCGAACTCGGGTGCGTCAGCCCGAGATCGAAGCCGAGCCGGTCGACGAGAATCGACGCACCCGCGAACGGATGCATCGCGAGAACGGTGTCCCACCCCATCTGCACATAATCCCCGACCCGCCGTTCGGGAAAGAAAACCGTCTTCTCCGCGATGTCGAGCGCGCGGCCCGACCTGTCGAGCAGCGTCACCCGAGCGTAACCGGCCTTCGTCGAAATTCTGGCGTCGGCGATCTCCGCCGACACTTCCGTCGCGCCGGCCGCGACCGGGCATTCCCGCCGCGTCATCACCCGGCCGAAGGGCGATTCCACCGTCTCGAACCTCGCCGCGGCGACCAGCGGCGACGCGTTCGTCCACACCGCCTTCACCGTGAACGGAGTGCCGGGCTTCACCGCCTCATCCGCCTCGACGTACATCCCCCCCACAGGCGACGCCGTCACGACCTCCTCCACGGCGACCGCGCCGTTCGCGCCGATCACGTCGCGGAAATACCGTCCGCCGCAGGTCGCGTCGGCGACCTTGCGGTTGAACCGGTCGCGCAGCCGCGTCACCGCCGGCTCGGACGGCGTGTCGTCGCGCCCCGCCGCGTACCGCATCGCCGCGCCGACCAGCGCCATCGCGTTCTCGTACTTCGCCAGCCATTCATCATTGACCGGAAACGACGGCGCCAGCGAGAAATGCGGCGTCCCGGAAGCGCAGCGCCAGGCGAGTTCGACCACCCGCCCCCTGCCGAAACGCCACCCCTGCAGCGAAGTCTTTTCGTACTCCCGAGGAAACTTCGCCGCGAACTCCGGCACCGGCAATTTCTCCGCGTAGACCCTGCGGTACGGGATACGCGGCGTGCCGGTGTCGCTTACCAGCAGCAGCCCAGCCCCTTCGTCGTGCACCGCCTTCAGAATGCGGTACCGGTGCTCCTCGTTCACGCTCGTCAGCCATTTGCGCCCGAAAACGTAGAGATCGTACTTCTCTCCGAGTTTGACGTCGAGCTCGCGCGTCTTTTCATGCAGCGTGGTGCCCTTCCACGCCGACTCGTACATGTCTTCGACCGCTATGCGGTTGCCGCTCACCATGAGAAAGTACGTCGGCGCCACGTTGAACCGCTGGACTGCTTCAACCGCGTCCCGGCCGCCGCCGCGGTCCAGCAGAAAGAGCGTCTTCAGCGGACGCTCCGCGGCAGATCCCCTGAAATCATGGTGGGGCGTCACCACTTCGCCGGTCATCTCGTGCAGAAACCGGCACTGCATCGCTCCCGGCGCCGGCACCGCCGCCGCCGCGCAGAACAGCGCAGACAACTTGCAGAACAATGCTTTTTTCATGTTCACTACACCTTTCGCCTTTAATCCGTCATCGGAAAACGCCAAAATTATATCATATTTACCGCTTAAACGGGGATGAAAATCCCCGCCGGACAGAGGTCTGTCGGAAATCATGCGGAACCTCGCCTTACCTCGTGTAAGCGCAAGAAGCGCAGAAGGCGAAGGTGTGATATGAACAAGAGGACAGCAATGAAAATGCTCATGACGGGGGCTCATGGCGGTCGCGACGTGCGGAACGGCGATGGCCGCCCCGCGCGGAGGCCGCGGCGCTCCAGCTCCGGCGCGGCAGCGTCAGACGCCGGTATGTGCACCGCAGAGGGCTCCCGCCGTCCACCACGGCCGCAATGTCGCGCACAACCGCGCACCAGTCCACCATGCGCCCGCGCCCCGGCACCGCATACCGCCGCCTTGCGCACGATATCCTCGACCGCCATCCCTACGAATGGCGTACCGACGATTTCCAGTCTCCGGCTAAACGCCGGACTCCGGCGTCTTTGCCCGGAACACGCACTTCACCCTGCATTCGGCGGCTACCTCTCCCCCGACGTATCCGCGCAGTGAAAAAACGCTGATTCGCGCCGACACCCTTTCGTTGCCGACGACCGTCACGAGTTTGTCGCCGGGTCTGACCGGGCGGCGGAAGCGAGAGTCGACAATCGCGGCGAGAATCATCATTCCGTTGCGGTCTTTGTCGCGGAGGAATCCCTCGGCGATCGCCCCGGCCGCCGCCACCTGCGACATCGCCTCCACCAACACCACGCCCGGCACCACCGGATACGCCGGAAAGTGCCCGGCGAAAAAAGGGTTTTTCCCTTCGGTGAACGTGTACTCGCCCAAGGCTCCGGTTTCATCGGCTGAAATCAACCGGTCCAGAAACAGAAACGGCTCGCGGTGAGGCAGCAGTTCCGCCCCCGGGAGATTGTACTTTCGCTTGAAATCCGGCAGTTCCACGGCGTTCATCACAAATTCGGCCATACGCAGTAAATGCCGCCGTAGGTGAGCCCGGCGCCGAACCCGACCAGCACGATTTTCATGCCGTCTTTCAGCTCTCCGCCGCGCACCGCCTCGTCGATCGCTATCGGTATCGAGGCCGCCGAAGTGTTACCGGTCGTCTCGAGGTTGACGTAGAACTTCTCCATCGGCGTCTTTATGCGCCGCGCGGTCGCTTCAAGGATGCGCAGATTCGCCTGATGCGCAAACACGCGGTCGAGCTCCGGCGGAGCGGTTCCGGCGCCGTCGCACAGGTCCGCAACCGTCTTCGCAAGCGTTCTCACCGCGAAGGCGAAAACTTCATGCCCCTTGAAAGTTATCCGCGGCACGTCGCCAGGTTTCAGCGGAGCCAGCACCCCGCCCGACCGCGCGATGAAATCGCAGCCGCCGCCGTCCGCCCCGAGTATCACCCTGGTTCCTGAATTGACGCGCGGCGCGTCCGCGCCGTCGCCGACGACGACCACCGCGCCCGCTCCGTCGCCGAAGATTATGCAGCTCGAACGGTCGGTCCAGTCGATGATGCGGCTCAGCGTCTCGACCCCGATCACCAGCGCCTTGCCTTCGGGATGGCACGCGGTGTAACCCCTCGCGGTCTCCAGCGCGTACACGAATCCGGCGCACGCGGCCTGGACGTCCATAGCCCCCGCGTTGACGCAGCCGAGCGCGTTCTGAACCAGACACGCCGTGGAAGGGAAGGTGTTGTAATCCGGCGTCGACGTGGCGATCAGCACGAGCCCGATTTCCTCCGGCTTCACACCCGCCGCCGCAAGCGCCCGGCGCGCCGCCTCCGCCGCCATGGTCGACGAACTTTCCCCCTCGCCGGCGATGTGCCGCGACTTTATTCCCGTGTGGGAGAAGATCCACTCGTCGGTAGTGTCGAGGCTTTCGGCGATATCGTCGTTGGTCACCGTTTTCCGCGGCAGGTAACTGCCTGTTCCGAGTATTTTCATTTGCCCCCTCCCGCCGCCCGGCGGCGGCCAGAAGCGCCGGCCCTGCGAAGCGGACCGGCCTTCGCTTTCCTTTTTTTCTTCACGCTCCCTCCGTATTCGAGCGATTTGAAGATGTCTTCGCAGATGAAATCGGCCGTGGCCTTTATCCACTCCCCTCTTGTGAGGCCTTCCGGCGCGAACGGCTTGAGCCACTGCTCGTCGGCGAGGGCGAAAATCGCCATCCGGCTCCAAATCGACGCGCTCCAGAGCTTAACCTTCAGCCGGTCGCCGGCGAGCGCCATCGACAGCAGCTTTTCCAGCTCCGCGTACACCAGTTTGCCGTAGGTGACCTGCAGCTCCTGACAGATCGACGAGGGCCGGGTTACCTCCCACCGGAAAATCCTCGCCGTGTAGACGTCGGGCTTCTCCGTCACCGACATGTAGCGCAGAAAAGTCTCCACGAAACTGCGCATCGAGCGCCGCCACGACTCCGCATCGTGAACCGCGGCCGAGATGCGCCCGAAATTCGCCCGCGTCGCGAATGAAAAAAGCCGCCGGACGACCTCGGCGTACAGCGCCTCCTTGCTGCCGAAATGGTAGTTCACGACCGAAACGTTGACGCCCGCATTCGCGCAGATGTCCCGCACGGTGGCGTCACGGAACCCGCGCTCGGCGAACACGCCGACCGCCGAGTCGATTATTTTCTCCTTAGTGCCGTTTCCTGACATCCAAACACCTGTTTCAAACAGTTGTTTGGAATTATACAAAATCACCCGCCCCGCCGTCAACCCCCCCGCCGCCGCAACTTTACCCCCAGGACGCCCGCGAAGCGAACGGCGCGAGCAGTTTGGCGAGCGAAACGAAAGTCACCGGCTTCAAAAGCGTGCCGGAGAACCCGAGTCCGGAGTAATTCTTCAACATCTCCACGTCCGCCGTCACCGCGTAGACCGGCAGATTCTTCCAGCGGGCGTCGCCGCGCAAAACGCGGATCGGCTCTTCGCCGCCCATCTCTGGCATCCACATGTCGGCAAGCGCCAGATTGAACGGCCTTCCGCCTTCGGCGCAGGCCTCTTCCAGCCTGCGGATCGCCTCGCGTCCGTCCGCCCGATTATCCGGCCTTTCCGCAGCCCGATGAACATGGCCGCCATAACACGCCTGATTTTCTTCTTCTTTGGATAGGAGATACGGGGGGGCCGGCAGTTGCGGCTGGGGGTAAAGTTTGGTATGATTGGCTTTGTCGTCAAAACAAGGAACGAGATGAAATACGAAAAATTAATCGCGGCCGTTCTCGCCGCGGGCGCGCCGGTGTTAAGCGGCGCTTTCACGGTTGCAAAGCGGGGCGCACCCGCGGAGTGCAATGTGCGCATCGCGGCGGACGCGGGGGAGACGCTGCGCTACGCCGCCGGCGAACTGCAGAAGTACACCGAAAAAATGACCGGCGTGAAACCGGCGGTCGCGTCCGCGGCGGACGGGCGGCGCATCGAACTCGTCATCGCGCCCGGCGCGGGGTTCGGGCTCGACGCGTTCAGAATCGAAGAAAAGAACGGCGTGCTCACCGTGACGGGCGGCAGCGAAAGCGGCTTGCTGTACGGTGTGTACGAACTGCTGGAGAAATACGGCGGGTGCAAATGGTACTCAAGCTGGTGCGAGCGCATACCGACGCGGGAGGCTTTTGAAATACCGGACGGAATCAAAGTCGAGGAGAAGCCGGCGTTCGAAATGCGCGAACCGTTCTGGTTCGACATGCGTCAGCACCCCGACTTTTCGGCGCGGCTGCGGGTGAACGGCGGGTTCTTGATGAGTCCGCTGCCGCGGCACGGCGGGGCACCGTTCCGCTTCGCCAAACGGCTGGGGCCGTGCCACAACTTTCTCTCGCTCTGTCCTCCGGATAAATATTTCAAGGATCATCCGGAATACTTCAGCGAAGTGGACGGCAGGCGCATCAGCGAGCAAACGCAGCTCTGCCTGACGAATCCGGACGTGCTGCGCATCGTGACGTCGAACTACCTGGCGCGCGCCAGGGCCGATCCGGAGGCGACGTTTTTCGGGGTGAGCCAGAACGACTGGTACAATTTCTGCACGTGCGCGAAGTGCAAGGCGCTGGACGACGCGGAAGGCTCGCATTCGGGCACGGTGATAACGTTCGTGAACAAGATCGCGGAGGTGATGGAGAAGGAGTTTCCGAACGCGATCGTGGAAACGCTCGCGTACCAGTACTCGCGCAAACCGCCGAAGACGGTGCGGCCGCGGCGCAACGTGATGATCTGCCTGTGTTCGATCGAGTGCGATTTCTCGCTGCCGATCACGCGCAGCCCCTACGCTGAGAACACAAGCTTCATGGAGGACATCGCCGGATGGGGCAGAATCTGCGACAGGCTTTACGTCTGGGACTACGCGACCGACTTCAGGCATTTCCCGATGCCTTTTCCGAACGCGCTGTCGCTGCAGGACAACATCAAGTTCTTCCGCGACCACAAAGTTAAGTATCTTTTCGAACAAGGTTCCTTCAAGGGGCACCACGGCGACTTCGCCGAACTCAAGGCGTGGCTGACGGCGAAATGGATGTGGAACCCCGAGGCCGACTGCGAAACGCTGCTCGCCGATTTCTTCGAGGGTTATTACGGGGCGGCGGCGCCGTACGCCCGGGCGTATTTCGACGCGCTGCATTCAATCTTCCGCGAACAGAGGGAAAAGCCGATGGGGTGCTTCGTGAGCCCGCTTCACCCGGCGTATACGGACGCGTTCTTCGACCGCGGTCTGTTGCTGTGGGATCACGCGGTGAAGGCGGTCGAAGGAGCGGACGAAACGACGCGCTACAACGTCAGCATGGGGCGCTTCCCGGTGCTGTACGCGAAGATGGCGCGGATGACGGACCCCGATTCGCCGGTGATGAAAAAGCTGCGCAAGGCAGGCGGCGGGCGGGTGAAGGTGCCGGAGGAGATGAAGCGGCTCGGGCGAGAAATCTTCGCGCTGATGGACGCGAGCAGGGGAATCGCGCTCGCCGAGTGGACTCACGAAGAGCGTGTGAAAGAGTGGAAAGCGCTGATCGCCGAATAAGAGGCGGCGGTTTAATTCCGGCGGAATTCGAGAACCGTGTAGGAGAACGGAGCGAGCGCGGGGGCGCGGCGGAAGGCCGCTGTCTCGTCGCGCGGGGAAATGCGCTCGGGGTCGTGCGGCGGGTTGCGGTCTTCAAGACGCGGGGCTGAAAGCACGGTCGCTTTGGCGAGCGAGAGCGACGGGGCGCCTTTGAAGGCGAGATCGAGCGGTTTCTGCCCGGCGGCGGAGTTGACGAGGTGGAGGATCACCGAGCGTCCGTCGCGATCGCGGGTGGCTGACAGCGAAACGTCTTTGTCGGAGGACGACGAAGCGACGAGCAGTTCGCGGTGGTTGTCGGAGGCCATTTTCTGCGCCCAGCCGCAAGGCTGCAGCCACACTTTGTCGGGGGTGAAGAATATCTGGCCCTGATCCCAGCCGTTGTCGTTCTGGCGGTAGGGCTGAAGCGCGTTCGCCGGGCAGGAGGTGAGAACGAAATCGCCCGCTTCGCGGACGGCTTCGAGAACGCGGGCGTGGGCGATGGCGCGGCGCATGTCGTGGATGTAGGCGTTCTCCTCGAAGATGGCGGCCTTCATCGCCGTTTTCGGGTTGAGGCGGCGGGACATCTCTTTGAACTTGCGGATGGCCTCGCGGGTGTTGACGTCCGCGTCAACGGCGCCGGCCCAGACGTGGAGATCCCAGAATTCGACGAAGCCGTCGGTCAGGCGGAAGGCCTCCTCCATGAGCTCCATGCGGCCGGGCTGCCACATGACGGCGTTGACGAACTTGAGGCCCGGGTTCGCCCTGCGCATGGCCGGCACGAGGCGGCGGAGATTTTCGCAGTAGCGGCGGACGTCGGGGACGGTGGGCCGCCCGCCCGCGGGGGTGTAGCCGGCGCATTCTTCGTTGCCGATTTCAACGTAGATGTCGATCTTGAAACGTTTCAGCCATTCGGCAAGGGCGACGGCGTCGCCGGTTTTGTCGTAGGCGTGGATGGAGAACGCGCAGGGGAGATTCAGAAGTGCCGACATTTCGACGAACTCGCGGATCATGAAGCCGGTGGAGCTGTTGTCGAACCAGAAGCCGCGGTAGGGGCGCCGGTCGCCGCGCATGTTGGCGAGGAGATAATCGGGCGAGTTAACCATCGAGCCGCCCCAGCGGAGAAAAGTGAGACCCTCTTTTCTGAAAGCGGCGACGATGTCTTCGCGGCAGCCGATTCTGCCGAATTCGCCGGACGGGGCGTCGGCGAGATAGACGTCGTCAAGCCAGACGCGGCCGCCGCCGGAGGCGACGATGGCGAAGCGCGCGGCGGGGTCGGTGACTTCGGGGGTGAGGGTGAACTTTATTTCCGTCCAGGCGTCGCCGGCGGGGAGGGCTGTTCTCGTTTTCGCGTAGGTCACGCGCCCGTCCTGTCGCTGCAGCATCACCTCGATGGCGCCGACGACGCCGCGGGCGAAGAACCGTCCGTTCATCTTCACGCCTTCGCGGCACGGCACGCCCCAGCCGTTGAGCCCTCGGTTGGCGACGCCGGCGGAACCGTTGGCGGGCATGAGCAGCTGGGAGGCGGCGCCGAGGCGGGCGACCGCGGTGTCGCGGACGAACACGCCGTCGGCGGTGGCGAAACCCTCCCACTGGCGTCCGCATTGTTTACCGCCGCTGCCGGTGGGGGCGTAGGGGTGAACCTGGGGCGGGAGCGACTCCTCGAAACTTTCGTCCCAAAGCCGCTGGGCGTCGAGTCCGCCGTAGATTTCATGGTTGACGTCCTCCATGCCGGTGCCGTACAACGATCGCGGCACTTCGGCGCGCACGTCGGCGAGATCGACTGAAACATTCACGCCGGCGGCGGTAAGCGCGGCGGCGGCGAGGGCGGTCACGAGCAGGTTTTTCATGCGGGGTTCTCTTTATGGGGTGAAATTCGCGTGAGGCGGTTTCTTGATTCACGGGCGGCAGACGCCGAGGGCTTTTTCAGGCGGCAGCGGTTCGAAGCCCGGCGGCGGATTCGCCTGATCGAACGCGGCACCTTCGGGGAGGACGTAGTTTTCGCCGGCGAGGTCGGGCATGTGGGCGAGGGCCTCCACTTTGTCGCCGTGCAGCAGTCGCGTGTCGCCGATTATGACGTTGCGGCGCAGAAAGTTGCGCTGGGGCATGCTGCGGATCGAGTCGATTTCGGGGTAACGCGCCTTCCACAGCGGGCCGGCGGTGAAGCTTTCGCGGCGGTCCAGGTCCCACCAGCGCTTTTCCCACGCGGTGTCGGACAGGAAAGTCATCGAGAGCGCGGTGCGGCAGCGGGTGAAGAGATTGTTTTCGACGCGGTTGGCGCGGCCGCCGTTGCACTGTACGGCGCCGAACCCGGCGACTGAGCAGTTGTCGAAACGGTTGCCGAAGACAAGCGCGCCAGAGACGAAATCGTCGAAGCGCACGGCGCACTGTCCGCACGGCGCATAGCGGCCACCGCCGCCGATGTCGCGCCAGACGTTCCAGCGTATTTTGAAGCCGAGGTAGGAGGGGTTGCCGAAGGTGTCGATGGCGCCCTGGTCGTCGGAGACGAGAACGCAGCGTTCGATCACGTTGCTTTCGACGACATGATCGTTGCCGCCGAGGCGCAGAGCGCTGGAAGGCATGTCATGAAAGTGATTGTGCGCGACGGTGCCGCCGACGCCGCCGAGTTTTAGGCCGGGCGAATAAGTTTTCCGCACGAGGCCGGTGTCGTGGACGTCGTTGTCAGTGAAGCGGTTGGAGGCTGAGACGAGACGGGCTCGGCCGCCGCCGGAGAGCAGCGCGGCGCCGTGGCCGAAAAATCGCAGTTCGCAGCGCGACACGGTGCACGACGCGGCGTTGGAAAGTTTGACGCCCCAGCCGCCGAAACACTCGATCAGGCAATTGGAGACGGCAAGCCGCGCGACGTCGCCGCCGACGAAACAGGAACCGCGGCCGAAGCGCATGCGGAAGCCGGCGACGACGACGTCGGTGAGCCCGGTTACGGAAAACATCGGGCGGGCGGTTTCACAGAACACAAATTCGCCGCGCGGCGGGGAATCGTCCGGCGCAACGAGATGGATGACGCCGGCGGAGCGGTCGAGGAACCATTCGTCAGCGGCGTTCAGGGCCTCGGCGCAGCCTGCGACTGCGAAGTTGTGGTTCACTTTCGGCAACGTCCACTCGTTGACCCTGTCCGAGAGCCGGATCGTGCGGCGTTCAGGGTCGACGGTGAAAGGCGTCGCCTCGTCAGCCCAGAAATAGGTCCAGAAGCCGACGGCGTAACCGCCAACGGCGGAAGACCATCTGCGGTAGTCGAAGCCTTCGGCGCGGAAGACGCGGTTGGTGGCGTCGACGACCTCGGAGATTTCGTACCATCCGTCGTCCGGATCGCGGGCGACCGGCAGCGGGGCGCCGTCGCGGAAGAGCAGTTCGGCGGCGGTGTCGTCGCGGTTGACGCCGGCGCCGAAGGGTATGAACGGGGCTTTGGCGGCGGAGCAGCTGGCTTTGGCGAGGTCGGCGGTCCATTCGCGGGGGCGGCGGCCGGGTCGCCAGCCGGATACGCGGAAACCGCCGTCGAGGACTGCGTTTGTTCCGCGCCAGACGACGGGACGGCCAGGTTCGCCGGAGTCGCGGCTGTCGAGTTCGAGGGGCTCGGAGATTTTGAAAAGGCCGGAGACGGAGATTTCCGCCCCGTGCGGCGGGAGGCCGGCCGACTTGAGCGCGCGGACGCTGTCGCGGGCGGCGAGGAGCGAGGAGAACGGGTGCGCGGCGGAGCCGTGGCCCCCCGGGGGGGGGGCGGGGGGCTCGCCGCCGAGGCGATATACA
>JAGCAM010000039.1 GCA_017652705.1 Kiritimatiellia bacterium
ACAGTTTGCATCTTTCTTTCCTTTCTTGCTTGGCGGCAGAAACGGAAAGAATATGCAAATCAGCGCCTGAAATCAAGGGCTTGGGCGATGCTCGGCTGTGGTTTCAGGCGCTTCTTCTCACGAATAACCGGGAAGAGCCAGAAAATGCCGAAACGGAATTGATAGAAAAATCGTATAATATACGTTTAACAACCCAAGAAAGGAAGAAGTCCATGACAACAGTAAAAGCATTCAATGGAAAGTCGTATGCGGGAAATCCGCACGTACGGTTTGATGAGGGGGAAGTCGCACCGGCGGCAACGCCGAGGCGTGGGTCTCTACTCTACAAGGATTGTGCTTCGTGTGTGGTTAGTGGAACGGGCGTCCCACCCGTTCGCGGCGGCAAGGGATTTCAGGAGAGTGGCGAACGGGCGGGACGCCCGTTCCTCAAGGCAGCCGTTCGCGCCCTGGCGGTCGCCGCAGCGATTTGTTGCGGCAGTGCGTCGGCGGACGTTCCCGCGAGCGCGTACGTGCAGGACGGGTTGGTCGCCCAGTTTGACGGCATCGAGAACGCAGGAGTGGGAACGCACGATGCGAATGCGACGACATGGGTTAATCTCGCAACCGGGGCGACAGATGCGGTTTTGCCCGAGGGGTTGTTCACGGTGACAGACACGTCCATCGTTCTCAACAAGGGGCGAGCTCTTGCCGAAGGCATAACTTGTGCCTCAAATACGACGCCGATCACCATTCAGGCGCGGGCGCGGGCGACGGCGGCACCGACCGGACAGTACGACCTGATGTATGTCAACATCTCGTCTCGTGGAGGTGTTGGATTTGACGCGCGCACCGGTAATGGTTACGCCTATTATCAGCCGAACAGTTCCTCGTGGGGTTCGCAGAAGAGTATCTACAAGTGGTGGGGCAACTTCAATTTCGCCCAGCGGGCCTACGACATCCATACCGTCACCGCAGTCATCCCGGTGAGCAGCACGACCGGCGGCAGCGTGGGCAAGGTTTTACAGGACGGCGTGGCCCAGGCCTACAAATCATACTGGACGAGTTCCACGCAGGCGGTGCCGGACGGCAAGGTCTACATTGGCAATGTCGGCGCCGACTACGAGATGTACTCCGTGCGCATCTACAACCGAGAGCTTGATGTGTCGGAGGTCGCCAGGAACGCGGCGGTCGACCGGGTGCGGTTCGAGGGGGCGGATCTTTCTGAGCTGGCCGCCGCCGGCTACCGCTACAACGAGACGACCGGCAAGCTCGAAGCCCGGGTTCAGGTTTCGGCCGGCACCGGGGCGGAAGTGAGCGGCGACGGTGAAAACTGGTCCGCATCGATGGACGAATGGGTAAGTGCCGATTCTTCCGCCACGATTTACGCGCGGTCGACCAACGGCAATCCGCTCGGATGGTGGGCGGGGCTGCCGTCGGGAACGACGGTCAGCATCGACAGAACCGAAGTTGCGCTCGCTGCCGTCTGCCCGATAGAGGCGTCGGTCGCGGCGCACGTTCCGGTTTCGGTTTACTGGCGCGGGGAGACGAGCGCCCTGGCGAGCGAGGCCACGAACTGGGTGGACTCGGCTGGGAACCCCGCGGCAATACCCGACAACGGCGACACGGTGGTGCTCGACACCGGATCCGCGCCGATGACGTGGGATCTGGACGACATCCAGCTCGGCGGCTGGCGGCAGACGGCGGGCTACAGCGGGGTGGTGACTTTTCTGACCGGCAGAGCCAGCCGGCAGGAAACCCACGGTGCGCTTTCCGCCGACGGATTGCGGCGCGAACTGCTGGTGAGCGGGAACGTGACGCTCGAAGGCGGCCAGTGGACTCACCTGTCGCAGCCGGCGGTCGTCAATACCGAACCGGCGTGGTACGACGGCATGGGGGTGTACCGGCTGATCGCCCGCATCGGCGGCAGTCTGACGGTGGCCTCGAACGAATATTCCTTCGCGAAAATCGACGTGTCCAGCAAATCGTACCGCACCGGACAGGGGGCGGGCACGAACCCACACACTTCCCACGGCGGACAGGGTACGACATACTGGGGCGGTTCAGGACAGGACACTTTAGGCAGCGTCAAGCGGGTCAGGACGATGGCGCCTTCGCACTCATGGGCCAACCAGATAGGCGGCGGCAACATTGAGATCGAAGTCGGCGGCAAGATAACCGTGGATGGCAGCGTGCTTGCCAACTCCGCAGCCTCGGCGACGAGCGACGGGCCGGCCGGCGGCGGCATCTGGCTGATCGGCGATTCGCTGGAAGGCAGCGGCTCGATCATCGCGCGCTCGATCGTGACTACCGGCGGCGGCACCGGCGGCGGCGGCAGAATCTCGCTGTGGCTTACCGGCGCCGGCAAGACGTTCGACGACTTCACCGGCCTCATCACCACCATCGAGCAGAACAACCGCATCAACCCCGGCACCATCTACATGCAGACGGCCGACCAGAACGGCGTGGGAGACCTCCTCATCGAAGGCCGGGGCCACGCGGCGGACGGCAACTGGTGGGCGACATCGAACGGACGAAAATCGCACACGCTGCTGCTGCCGACGGGGGGAGAGGACGATCTGCACTTCCGCAACATTTATCTCACCAACGGCGTGTCGCTGGCGATCGGCACCGGAGCGGTCTGCCGCGTCGACGGCGAAATCGTAGGCGATTCGCAATCGGGCCGGGCGCAGTACACGTATCTCATCATGCGCGGCGGAACGCTCGCGCTGACGCGGCAGCAGATATTCTCGAACCTGTATTTCAGGGTTTACACCGACAGCCGCGATTCCAAGCTGGTCATGGGCGACGGCACGGGAACGTTCTATGTCGACGGCTCCACCGGCAACTATTTCGACAGCGACCTTGAAATCTTCGGCAATCTTCACGTGCTTAAAGGCGGGCGCATCCAGCAGGCGGCGCCGCTTTCGCAGACCACGATCGACAGCGGTTTCAGGTGCAATCTCAAAGTGAGCGGCGACGTGACGATCGACCCGGGCGGTTCGATCAACGTGACGGCAGAAGGCAGCCCCCGTGTCTACGGCTACCGCGGCGCGCTTTCCGACGATTATCCGAACGGTGCCGGCTATCACGGGGGCATGGGGCCGAGCAACGGCTGTCTCAAGAGTTACGGCAGCATATTCTCGCCGACCAACATCGGCTCGGGCGGCAAGAACTACGCCGGCGGCGGGGCGATCAAGCTTTTCGCCGACGGGCGGGTGCTCAACAACGGCGGCATACTCGCCAACGGCGGCGGTGCCGGCGACAACATCGGCACGGGCGGCGGTGGGTCGATCTGGATCAGAGCGGCGGGGCTCTCCGGCAGCGGGTTGATCGAAGCCCACGGCGGCGATTCGACCGCCGCCTCCGGAATGAACCCCGGCGGCGGCGGACGCATCTCGCTCGAATTGACCGGCGACGGCGAAGACTTCACTTCTTTCACCGGCCACGTCACCGCCCGCGGCGGCGCCCACACCAACAAAACGCTGAAGTGCCGCACCGAATATTCCGGCGCGGGAACCGTGTTTTACCGGACGGCGGCGGATACCGGTGACGACGCCGGGCTTCTGGTGGTGGATAACGAGTCGAACGCCTTCTGGACGGCGACCATGCCCACGATGGTTACCGCCGACACGCCCGACCGTAAAGTCAGAAACGTCAGAGTGGCCAACGGCGCGTGGTTTTCGGTGGAACGCGGCGAAACGTTCACCGTAACCGGCGATTTCGAGAACCGCTCCGCCAACCAGTCCGACATCGGCGAAGCGGCCGACGCGACGACGCCGGGCGGAACCGTCGAGTTCGCCGACGCTTCGCGCGAATCGCGCGTGACGGGCTCCAACGTCTTCTCGCGGCTGCTCGTGGCGACGACGAACAAGACCGTGCGGTTCGGCACCGCGGCTGATTCGTTCGCCGCGATCGCCGCCGGCGGCTCGTTCACGGTCACCGGGGAGCCCGGCGCCAAAGTGTGTCTCAGAAGCGTGACTGAAGGCGCGTACTGGCCGCTCAAGCTTCTCGGCGGCGCCGCCGCCTCGGTCACTTACGCGGACGTGAAGGATTCCGACGCCAGATACGGCCTTGCCGTGGTGGCGGGCGACACCAACACCGACTCCGGCGGCAATGAAAACTGGAGCTTCGTCACGATCAGGCCGGGTGACCCGATCGAGTGGACGGGCGGCGTGTCGTCGGACTGGACCGACTCCGCGAACTGGAATCCGCAGCGCGTGCCGGTCGACTCCGACGTGGTGACGGTCAAGCCCGGCGACTATTCGCCGGTGCTGCAGACGAGCGTCACGCTGAACCGCCTCGTGGTGCGGCAGGGCGCGTCGCTCGATCTCGGCGGCTGCGATCTGACCATCACGAACGGGCTGTACAATTCGGGCGCGTTGTCGGCGGCTTCGTCGACGGTCAGGCTCGTTTCGGAAACGTCCCAGGAGGTGCGCTGGAACGGTGCGCGGCCGAACCTGGTGGAGATCGGCGGCGGGGTGCGGTTTCTGGACGGGTTTTCGGCGGGGGCTTTTTCGGCGGCCGTCGCGTACGTTCCGTACACCATTTCATTCTGCGGCGGCGCATCTTACGATTTCGGGACCTTCCTCGTCGCCGGTGCTCTGTTTGGCGAGCCCGCCATCAGTCTCGTCAGCACCGAATCCGGAGTGCGCTGGAACGTCGGGGTGACCGCCAAGGGGCAGGTGAGCGGAGCAACAATCTCCGATTCGGCGGCGACCGGCATCACGCTCGCCGCGGAGACG
The DNA here is from genome assembly GCA_017652705.1 of Kiritimatiellia bacterium. Classification (GTDB taxonomy): domain Bacteria; phylum Verrucomicrobiota; class Kiritimatiellia; order RFP12; family UBA1067; genus UBA1067. Next base: position 4,722 of record JAGCAM010000039.1, read on the forward strand.
CCGTCGGTGAACGGCGGCAACAACGTCAACTGGGTTTTCGGGGTGACGGCCAGCCGCTGGTCGGGGCTCGGCGACGGCAAGACGTGGACGAACGCGCTCAACTGGGCGGCGGAGGCGGTGCCCGACGATATGACGCGGGTCGTGTTCGACGCGGCTGCGACGGTTACGGTGCCGGCGGGGGTGACGGCTGCCGCGCGCAGTTTCGAGGTGGATTCCGCCGGCGGGCTCGTGGTCATCAACGCCGCGGACGCGAAATCGCGCCTTTCGGTGACCGCCACGTTCGAAGTGGCCGACGGCGGCAAAATCGAATTGAACGTGCCAGCCACGGTGGCGGGCGCGGCGTTCGTCAGAAGCGGCGGCGTTCTCTCCCACTCCATCATGGGCGAAACCCGCAGTTCGATCAAGGCCTGTAATCGCCTCGACATGACCGTTCTCGGCGACATGACCGTCGAAGCGGGCGGGGCCGTGGACGTCATCCGCAAGGGGTACAACAAGAACCTCGGCAGCTCGGATCGCAGCCGCACGCACGGCGGGCGGCTCAGTCCGAACAACACCGTCTGGGCGGCGTACGGCAGCGTCTTTCACCCCGTGCACGGCGGTGAATCGTACGACAACTGGTCGGGCATGCCTGGCGGTGGCGTCATCCGTCTGCAGGTGGCGGGCGTTCTCAACGTGTCCGGCGACATCACCGCCGACGGTTATTACGTCAAAGGCGGCAGCGGCACTGCGGCCGGGTCGGTGTGGATTACGGCGGGGTCGCTGGCCGGCGCCGGGTCGATAACGGCGGTCGGCGGCAAATACGACAACGCCGGCGGTTCGTCGGGCAGCGGCGGTCGCATCGCGATGTATTTCACCGGAGCCGCCGGAACGAACGCATTCACCGGCACTGTTACCGCCAAAGGCGGCAGCTACTACACGGCGGGTTCCCTGCCGTCGAGGCCGTGCGGCACCGTCTACTGGCAGTTCGCCGACGAGCCGGATTACGGCGGCACGATCGTCATCGACAACGCGATGGGCGCGAGCAACGCGACTTTCACCGATGAAAACGGAGTGAAGAGCCAGCGCGTCGCTATCGGCGGCACCGACATACCCGCGGGTGAAGAAGGGGACGCCGCGGCGCTGTTCAAAGAGGTGAAAATCATCGTCCGCAACAACGGCCGGCTGTATCTCACCGGCGACGTCAAGGTGCGCGATCTGCTTGTCGAGGGTAAATCCGACGTGTTCCTCAACGGACACGACATGGAGGTTCTCAGCCTCGCGCACAAGCGGCGCCGCGGCTGGTCGTCGACGGCGTACGTGCTGCGGCCGAATTTCACCGACACCTCGATTCTCGGCAATCTGCACTGGCGTCTGCCGGGCTTGATGATCTTCGTGAAGTGAGAAGCCGCTTTCCGCGCCCGGAACGGGGCGGGAGCGCGGCGGGCGCGGCCGCCCCAAAACTTTTGCAATTTCCGGCCGGCGGCCGGGGGCACTTGCACAAAAGAGCGGCATTTGCTATATTATGCCGGTCAACGGAACTGACGATCAAGGGCGAGTGCCCCGAGTGGAACTGACCACGTGAACCGTTGACGCGTTGTTGTCGTTCGTCTGGGCATCATCAAAAGTGAAAGGATGGTGCAGCTGTGAAAAGGTTCATTCGCGCGGTGCTGCCTGCGTTTCTGCTGGCGGTTTCGGTGGGGCAGATATACGCCTTCACCAATTTCTCGGACGAGATCGCGAAGTATATCGGTGAAAGCCAGAAGGACGTTCAGTTCGCGTTCTCCCTCGGCATATTCTTTCTCGGGATGGGCGCGGCGTTCTTCGGCAAAATCGTCGAGAAGAACATCCGCCTCTCGACGATTGTCGGGACGACGCTTTTCATCTCGGGTCTGTGCGTGACCGCGATCGGCATCACTTCGAAGTCTCTGGCGCTCATCTATCTCGGCTACGGTTTTCTCGTGGGCACCGGCACCGGGGTCATCTACATTTCGCCGGTGAAGACGATGATGCTGTGGTTTCCCGAGCACAAGGCGATCGCGGCGGCGCTGCCGATAATCTCCTTCGGTCTCGGTTCGACGCTTTCGACGATCGTCTACCGCGGGTTCGGCTTCGGCGGGCCTGGGTCGCTCTTTTCGATGCGATTTCTGGGCTTCTACGATTATTTCGGGATACCTTCGAATCCGCAGGCGATTTCGTCGGTGTTTTACGCCTTCGCGGTTTTCTATCTCGTGCCGATGGCGGCGGCGGCGTGTCTGCTGAAGAAGCCGAAGATACAGGTTCAGAGCTTCGGGCACGGGATACCCGGGCTGGAGTTCAAGTATCTGACGCTGTCGCGGGATTCGTATTTTCTGCGGGCGTGGCTGTTCATGTTTCTCAACATTTCGGCGGGGCTTTGCCTGATACCGCTCGCGAAGCAGATGATGAAATCGCCGGCCGTCGGTTACGGCGAGGGGCTGGTGACGGCGATAGTCGCGCTTTCGGGGCTGATGAACGGGGGCGGGAGGTTTCTCTTCGCGTGGTGGTCGGACCGTCTCGCCCGGCGCGTGAACATACTGCTGATCATCCTCGCCATATCCGCCGGGGTGATGACGCTTTCGTTCTGGCCGGCGCTGATCGGCCTGGCGCTGCTGGTGATCAACGCCTGCTACGGGGCCGGTTTCTCGGTGATACCGGCGATTCTGGCGGACAACTACGGCATGACGAACATATCTAAGATACACGGCGCGGTGCTGTCGGCGTGGGGTTTCGCCGGGCTCGCCGGCAACCAGGCGGCGATGGCGGTGTCGAAGGCGTTCGGGGGATACGGTGAAGGCGGGCACGGCTACGCCGCGGTCGTGGGGCTGCTGGTGATCGCGTATTCGGCCAACTTCGTCAACGTGGTCACGCTGCGCCGGTCGATGGCGAAGCGAAAGGAATGAGGCGTTTTCTGCTCAGGCTGCCGCTCGCGGCGTTTCTCGTCTGGTGCGTGGTCGTTGAAACGGCCGAGGCGTTCGCGTCGCGTCTGTTCGCGGTGCAGTTCGACGGGGACTGGTTTCTGATTTTCGCGGCGAGCGATCCGGGCGAGATCGGCCGGTTTTTTTCGATGTACGCGGCGCCGCTCGGGGTTGCGCTGGCGGCGATCGCCGGTTTGTCCGCCGCGGCTGTGTATTTGACGTTCAGGCTGCGCGGGCGCGCTTTCACTGTGTTCGCGCTGGCGGCGGCGGCGTTCGCCGGTCTGCGGATCGCGGCTTGCGGGAAAGGCTGGAAGCCGCTGTACGTCGCCTGGGACACCGCGGTGCGCGCCGCCGACTACCGCGCGCTGGTCGAGGCCGGGGCGTGGACGCCAGAACGCGCGGCGGCGGTGGAGCCGGCGCCGCCGGGCGCCACCAATCTGGTGATCGTGATCGGCGAATCGCTCACTTCGGACAGGATGGGTCTTTACGGGTACGCCGGGCGCACGACGCCCGAACTCGCCTCGCTCGGCGGCCGTCTCGCGGTGCTGGGGCCGGTGACCACGACCGAGCCGTACACTGCGCGTTCGCTGACGAAGATGCTGTCGCGCCGCGGCGGCACGCTGCCGGTCGCGCTGCGCCTCGGCGGCTACCGCACCGCGCTCGTGAGCGCGCAGAACCACTGGGAACGCTACTGCGGCATCGAGCAGATGGTGTTCGCCGCCTGTGAAAAGAAAACGTATCTCGGCGACGACGCGAAAGGCGCGGCGCATTTCGACGGCGACCTGGTCGCCCTGGCGCTCGCGGAGATGGCGGACGGGGGCGACGGCCGGCCGTTCGCGGTCTTTCTGCACATGATGGGAAGCCACTTTCCGCCGGGGGACAGGGTGCCGGAGGGTTTCGCCGCGGGCGAAGGCCTCGACGACTACGACCGCAGCGTGCGGTACACCGACTGCGTGCTGGCGCGACTCATCCGCGCGCTGCCGCCGCGCACGGCGCTCGTTTTCACTTCCGACCACGGGGAGAGCGTGGACCGCCCCGGCTGGCGTGACCTGCGCTCGAAATCGCTGTGGCGGGTTCCGCTTCTGGTGTATCCGGCGGAGGCGGCGGGGAGTTTCAAGGGCGTGACGGATGTCGGGGAAATATGGTATAATGGCTCCGATGTCAAAAAACCGTGAGATGCGGATCCGGTGCGGGTTGTTCGCGACTTCGCTTCTGGCGCTTGCGTGGGGGTATCAGCTGCTGCTGTTCCGCCATGCGCCGGACGTGTTCAACAGCGATCTCGAAGACCTTTCCTACGGCTGGTACGTGCCGCTTTTCTCGCTTTACGTGCTTTGGAGCGAACGGCGGTCGGTGGCGGCGTCGGCGGGCGAACCGTCGTGGCTCGGGCTGGTTTTCGCGGTGCCGTTCGCGTTCGCGGGTTTTCTCGGCGCGCGGGGCGCGCAGGTTCGGCTCGAGATGGTCGGGTTCATCGGCTGTCTCATCGGTCTGACCTGGACGTATTTCGGCGTGGGGACGGCGCGGCGCACGTTGTTTCCGGCGCTTTTTCTGCTGTTCTGCCTGCCGCTGCACACCTATCTCGATCTCGTCACGGTGCATCTGCGGCTGTTCGCGGTGTCGGTTGCGCACACGGTACTGAACGGCTGCGGGGTCGACGTGGTGCGCAACGGCACGATGCTGACGTCGCCGACGGGTTCGTTCGCGGTCGACGTGGCTGATCCGTGCAGCGGGATACGTTCGCTGTTCGCGATGATGACGCTGACGGCGGGCTACGCCTATTTCACCCAGCCCACTTGGCTGCGGCGGGGGCTGCTTTTCGCGCTTTCGATGCCGATCGCGGTGGTGGGCAACATCTTCCGCATATTTTCGATCGTGGCGGTCGCGGCGTTCGCTTCGCACGGTTTCGCGACGGGTTTTTACCACGATTATTCGGGGTACGTGGTTTTTCTGGTGGCGACGGCGCTGATGGTGGCGGTCGGCGGGCTGATAACGAAAGCGGCGGAGCGCAAGGCGGCGGAAGGGGGCGAACGGTGCGAGGGCTCCTGATACCGGCCGCGGCGACCGCGCTGACGGCGGCGTTCATGGTTTTTCAGGCGAATACGCCCGAGCCGGTTCTTTGCGAGCCGCCGCCGACGGATTTCCCCGAAGTCGCCGGTTATTCGTCGGAGGGCGTCGAAGTCGGCGCGGAGGAGCGCGCGGCGCTGCCTGCGGACACTGAGGTGCTGCGGCGGCGCTACACGGGAGAGGCGGGGGAGCTGTTCACGGTTACGCTGGTCGTCAGCGGGCGTTCGAAGCGGTCGATACACCGGCCGGAACTGTGCATGCCGGCGCAGGGTTATCAGATGTCGCGGCCGCGCACGGCGGCGGCGGGCGGGGTCGACTGGCGGCTCGTCACGCTCGACCGCGGCGGCGCCGGTTCGGTCACGCTCGCCTATACATTCCGCAACCAGGCGGACGTGCGCACCTGTTCGCACCTGCGGCGCATCTTCACCGACGTGTGGGACCGCAGCGTCCGCGGGCGGATCGACCGCTGGGTGATGGCGGAGGTGAGCGCCACCGGCGCCGACGACGGGGCGATGCTCAGGTTTCTCGCCGGTTTGAAAGGAGTGGTCGGGGGATGATTTCAAGGCTGCTGCCGTACATAACAGTGTTCGCGGCTTCGCTGCTCGCGACGCTGGTGCTGACGCCGCTGGTGCGGGAGATCAACCGCGGTCTCGGCATGGTCGACGAACCTGGCGGCCGGCGCATCAACACGCGTGCGGTGCCGCGTGGCGGCGGCGCCGCGATCGCAATAGGGGTCAATCTGTCGTATCTCGTGTTCGTGGCCCTCACCGGGCGGCCTGTGGTGTTCGGTCTGCCCGACGCGGTCTCCTGCAAGATAATGGCGCTGTCGCTGGCGATCGCCCTGCTGGGGCTTGGCGACGACAAGTTTTCGCTGCCGCCGGCGGTGAAACTCGCGGGGCAGGTTAGCGTGGCCTTTCTGGTGTGGTGGTGGGCGGGGCTCGGCTTCACCGACATCTGGCCGTCGATACCGGCCTGGCTCGACTGCGCGATGACGGTGTTCTGGATAACCGGCGCGGTCAACGCCTTCAATCTCATCGACGGGCTGGACGGGCTCGCGAGCGGCATCGCGCTCATCGCGACGGTCGGCATGGCGGGCGGTGTGTTTTTCGTGCGGGAGCCGCAGGCGACGCTGTTCTATTTCGCGTTCGCCGGCGGGCTGCTCGGATTTCTGCGCTACAACTACAACCCGGCGTCGGTTTTCCTCGGCGACTGCGGCTCGATGTACATCGGCTTCATGCTCTCGACGCTGCCGCTCGCCTCGCACGTGCCCAATTCGTTTCTGGTTTCGGTAGGGGTTCCGCTGCTCGCGATGGGGGTTCCGATATTCGACACGTCGCTGGCCATTCTGCGGCGGGCGCTGCGGCGGATGATCGCGGCGGGCGCCGGCACGGCGGGCGTCAGGGTGATGTCGCCGGACTCCGACCACCTCCACCACCGGCTGCTGCGCCGCACCGGGCTCAACCAGCGCAAGACGGCGTGGATACTCTACGGAGTGACCGCCGCAGCGGTGGCGGTGGGGCTGGTGGCGATGTCGCTCGAGTCGCGGGCGGGCGGTCTCTGGCTCGGCGCGATGGCGGTCGCGGCGGTCGTCATGTTCAAGGACGCCACGGTCGAGCTCTTCGACGCCGGCCGGCTGCTCAACCGCGTGGCCCACACCCGCGACCGCGGTTCGCTGCGGCGCATCGCGGTGTGGACGATTCCGTTTTACGTGATTTTCGACATCACGGCCCTGACGGTGGTGTATCTCGTCTGTTCGGCGGCGATGGGCGTCAAGCAGGATGAACACCTCGTGCGGTCGTACCTGCCGATACGGGTGGCTTCGACCTTCGCGTTTCTCGTGTTTTTCCGGGCGTACCGCACGGTGTGGTCGCGCGCGGTGGGTTCGAACTACTTCAGGCTCTTTCTGGCGTGCGCCCTCGGCTCGGTGGCCGGTTCGGTGTTCATCTACTACTGGCCGACCACCGCCAGCGTGTACTCCGGGGCGATGACGTTCGTGTACACGGTGATCGCGTTCGGTGCGCTGCTGGGGATGCGCCTCGTGCGGGTGTTCGTGCGCGACCTCTTCTATTCGGTCGACTGCGCCAGGCTGCGCAACCGCAAGGACGTTTCGCGCATACTGGTCTACGGCTCCGGGCTGCGCTACGCGTCATTCCGCCGCGAACTGGTGCGCACCACGGCGGCGAACGACCGCATGATCGTCGGGCTCATCGACGACAACGTCTATCTGAAGGGCAAGTACATCGGCGGTGTGCGCATCCACGGCACGATCAACGACGCGCCGGAGGTCATCAACGCGCTCAACGTGGACGCGGTGGTGATCGCCTGCGACATCACCGACAAATGGCTCAAGGTGGTGAAGGCGCTGCTCGCCCCGAGCGGGGTGAAGGTGACGAAATTCTCGTTCTCGGAGAAACCGGCCTGATTTTTGATATAATGTACTGGCAATGAACGAAAACGACTCTCTGACCACAGTGCTGCTCAAGTCCGTCGGCGTATACACCGACGCGGCTGTCGAGAAAATCATCTCCAAACGCGCGGAGAACCCGGGCATGAGCCTGGCGGAGGCCGCGGTTAAATTCGGCGGGGTTAGGGAGAAGGAGTTTCTCGCCGCCGTCGGCGCCTCGCTGGGGCTCGCGGTGGTGGATCTCGAACGGCAGAACCCGAACCCCGACGCGCTGCAGAAACTGCCGGCGTCGGCGGTAACGCAGTTCAACGTGCTGCCGTTCGCGATAGACGCCGAATCGGTCACGGTCGTGACCTCCGATCCTTTCGACACCGCCGCCGCCGACGGGCTGCGGCTCGTCGCCGGCCGGCGCATCAAGACGGTGCTCGCGCCGAAGGAGGATGTCGAGAAGGCGGTCAAGAAATTCTACGGCGTCGGCGCCGAGGCGATCGAGAAAATGCTCGAGGACGGTCGCTACGAAGTCGGGGACGATTTCGGCGCGATGACGAAAATCGACGTCAGCGAGATGGGCGAGGAGGCGTCGATCGTGCGCTTCGTGAACCAGATCATCGCCGAGGCCGACCGCCAGGGCGCGACCGACATTCACATCGAGCCGCAGGAGACCGAGCTGCGCATCCGCTACCGGATCGACGGCATGCTGCACAAGGTGGACGTTCCCCCGCAGCTGAACCGCCTCAAATCGGCGATCATTTCGCGCATCAAGGTCATGGCCAACCTCGACATCGCCGAGAAGCGCCTGCCGATGGACGGCCGCATCGGCATGCGCATCGCCGGGCAGGACATCGACATCCGCGTGTCCACGATGCCGGCGGCTTACGGCGAATCGATATCGCTGCGACTTCTGGCGAAGAGCGGGAGTTTCGTCAGGATGGACGATCTCGGCTTCAACGAGCGGGACTACGCCGTCGTCAACAAAATCATCCACCGCCCGAACGGCATCTTTCTCGTGACGGGGCCGACAGGTTCCGGCAAGTCGACGTCGCTGTACTCCTTTCTCAGCGAGGTCAACAAGATCGACGTCAGAATCATGACGGCGGAGGATCCCATCGAATACCACATGGCGGGCATCAACCAGGTTCAGATGCAGGCCGACATCGGCATGACGTTCGCGCGGGCGCTCAGGGCGTTTCTGCGGCAGGACCCGGACATAATCATGGTCGGCGAAATCCGCGACCGCGAGACCGCCGAAATCGCGATCAACGCGTCGCTGACGGGCCACATGATGTTTTCGACGTTGCACACCAACGACGCGGCGGGGGCGTTTCCGCGGCTCATCGACATGGGCGTGGAGCCGTTTCTCATCGCGTCGGCGGTGGCCGGCGTGATGGGCCAGCGTCTCTGCCGGCGTCTGTGCCAGAGCTGCCGGCGCGAGGTGCCGCTCGACCGCAAATACTACAATCTCGACTACCCGCCGGCGAAGGAGACGGTTTTCGAGCCGAACGACGGGGAGGGCAACACCTGCGACAAATGTTCCCGCACCGGCTACAAGGGGCGCCGCGCGCTGTTCGAGGTGCTGGATGTGGACGAAGACATCGAAGGCGCGATCGTGCGGCGCGAGAACGCCACGCAGATACGCAACATGGCGCTTTCGAAGGGCATGAGGACCCTGCGTGAAGACGGCTGGGCGAAAGTTTTCGAAGGTGTCACGTCGGTCAAGGAGATTCTGCGTGTCACCGAAGAACAGTGACGGCTGCGGCCGCGCTTTCCCGAAACCGGCGCTCGCCGCTTTCGCGGCGCTCGTTCTGCTCGCGGCGGATGGCGGTGCGCCGGCGGACGCCCCGGAGCAGCCGCGGAGAATCCAGAAGCGCGCCGAAATCCTGTGGACGCGAGTCATCTGCGCCGAAGAGGGCAGGTACATCGGCTGGCCCAGCGTGTGCCGTCTCGCCTGCGGCGACGTGGTCGCGGTCTTTTCGGGAGATCGCGACGGGCACGTCTGCCCGTGGGGCAAGGTTCAGATGGTGCGTTCGACGGACGGCGGCGAAACGTGGGGGCCCCCGAAGACGGTCGCCTCCACGATTCTCGACGACCGCGACGCCGGCATCGTGCAGATGCCGGACGGCGAACTGATTCTCACCTGGTTCACCTCGGTCGCCTACCGCCACGAATGCTTCGCCGCGGATCATCCCGAATACCGCCGCCACGACGGTAAGCTCGACAAAAAGGCGGCGGCGGACGCGCTCGGCTATTTTCTCTCCCGTTCGCGCGACAACGGGGTGACCTGGTCGCCGCCGCGTAAACTGGCGCACTGCGAACAGACGCCGCACGGTCCGGTTCTGCTTAAAGACGGTTCGCTGCTGCAGATCGGCCGGCGCTTCGAGAAAAGCGGCGGCGCGGGCGGTGGAAAAGAGCGCACCGTGATCAGCGTTTCGCGCTCGACCGACGCGGGGCGCACGTGGGAGGTGCTCTGCGGGGAGGTGCCTTCGGACGACGGCGGGATGGACCGGTCGGACCTCTACCATGAACCGCACGTCGCCGAACTCGCCGACGGAACGCTCGTCGGGCTCGTGCGCTGCCACGCGGCGGACGGCTGCATGCGCGGGACCGTGTCCAAAGACGGCGGGCGCACCTGGTCGCCGATGACGAAGACCCCGATGCACGGGCTGCCGCCGCATCTGCTGGCGCTGCCCTGCGGCAAGCTCGTGTGCGTGTACGGGCGGCGCGACGCCGACCCAGGGTTCGGCGAATTCGCCTGCATATCCGACGACGGCGGCCGCACGTGGGACGTCGCCTCCGAAATTTGCCTGGCGCCGTCACACTGCGGCGATCTCGGCTACCCCGCGTCGGCGCTGCTCGCCGACGGGGCCATTCTCACCGTATTCTACCAACAGCCGCGGCCGGGGGTCAAGCCGTGCCTCATGGCGACGAAATGGAGGGTTTCCGAGTGACCGGCGCGAACGTATCGAGAAGGGAGTTTTTAGGCGGTGGGGCGGCCGCCTTGGCGTTTGACGGCTGCGCGGCGGCGGCGAAGCCGGGCGCGCCGCGCGGCGACCCGTTCGAACGGGTCGCCCTGGGCGTAACCGGCATCGTCACCACCCGTCTCGGTTTCGGCACGGGGATAAACGGCTGGAACCGCTCGTCGGCGATCGTGCGCAACCACGGCGCCGGGGGCGCGGCGAAAATCATCCGCGGCGCATACGACCGCGGCGTGAGGTTTTTCGACGCGGCCGACGCCTACGGCACCCACGCCGCGCTGCGCGACGGGCTCAAAGGCGTCCCCCGCGGCGGCTACGTTCTCGCCACCAAGTGCGCGCTCTACGGCGGCGTGCCCGCGGACGACCTCAAGCAGGGCGCCGGCGAGGCGGTCGACCGGTTTCTGCGCGAACTTGGCACGGACTACATCGACATCGTGCAGCTGCACTGCCTGACCGACGCCGCATGGCCCCGCAAGCTCGAAGCGCAGATGGAAGCGCTCGAAAAGGCGAAGAAGGCTGGCAAGATCCGCGCGCACGGCTGTTCCTTCCATTCGCTGCCGGCGTTGAAAGCCGCGGCGGCGACGCCCTGGCTCGACGTGGCGCATGTGCGCATCAATCCGTTCGGCCGTAACATGGACGGCAAACCCGAGGAGGTGATGCCGGTTCTGAAGCGGCTGCATTCGCAGGGCCGCGGGGTGATCGGCATGAAGATACTCGGCGAAGGGGCGTTCGCGAAGGATCCGGCGAAGGTGGCGAGGTCGATCGCGTACGCGGTCGATTCCGGCGCGGTGGACGTTCTGAACGTCGGGTTCGCTTCGCTCGCGGAGCTTGACGAAATGATTTCGCGGATGCGCGGCCGCGGGGCGGCGGCCGCCGGTTGACGGTGCGGCGGCGCATTTGGTAAATTCACCCCTATGAACGCAAGCCGCAGAATTACGCCGACACCCGCGGCCATGACCGCGGTGCACGAAGGTTTCCGCGTCGCGATTCCATTTGCCGCCGCATCCTCGCCGGCGCCTTTCGCGACCGCCGGCACGCTGGCGCTGCCGTCCGCGGGCGGCACGGCGCTGGAGTTGCGCGGACGCGCCGGGCCCGGCATGGCGACGCGGTTCGACGTGTGGAATTACGGTGCGCTCAGCGGTTTCGACGCGCCCCGGTGTCCG
>JAGCAM010000040.1 GCA_017652705.1 Kiritimatiellia bacterium
GGCGGGGGATGGCGCGTGGTCCGGGAGTGCCACGAGAAATCGATGCGCGAGGCGATGAGCGAGGTGCTGAAGGCCCGCGAGGCGGAGAAGGCCGAGCTGGGGACCGGACGTGCCGCGGGACATGTCCGCCCAAAGGCGGATCCGGAGCTGGCCATGCCGGACAAGGTCTAACTCGGTCTTGCAAGGGGAAGCGAGAAGACGGCCAGGCGGATGCTCGAGCTGCTTGCCGGCGGCCCCATGAGTCCGTCGACGCTGCGGGAGGCGGTCGGCATCAGGAGCCGCATCCATTTCTCGCGCCACTACATGACGCCGCTGATGGAGAAGGGGCTTCTGACCCTGTTGGCCCCGAAGCGTCCGTTACGCCTCCGGCGCGCGGATGGAGGCGATGGTCGCCAGCCCGAGCTGGTTCACGTTTTCGATGAACACGTCGCTGTTCGGCAGGGAACCTGTTGCGGTCGACTTTGGCGTGACGACGATCGCCCGCACGGACTTCCCAAGGCAGATCGGCAGCAGGCAGCTGGCATGAAGCTTCTCTGCGATGCGGTTCAGTTCGAAGGACTGGAACAGCAGACCCTTCTCGTAGATCATTCGCTCGAAGTCTATCGTGCGGCGGTAGGTCCCGAGGAAGCGTCGCAGGTAGCGGCTGATGGTAAACGAGTCGACGCTGTTCTCCCTCCACCCGTTGCTCACTAAAAGCGAGAACGTGCCGGAAGCCCGCGACCTGTCGTGCGCGTAGAAGGCGAAGCTCCCAATCCCCAGCTCTTTCATCAGACTGAATACCTCGTCGCGGTAGTCCTGTCCTTCCGGCGTGTCGAGCACATGCTCAAGGGTCTCTTCGACGTCGCTTTCCACGCGGACCAGGTTTCTCATCGACAGCTGCCGCGACAGCTTGTGGAGGCGCTTCCACAGCGGCGCGAGGAACAGGATGATGATCGAGATGCTCAGAATGCGCTCGCCGGTCTCGGAGCCGAGAAGGGAGCCTTTCAGCGCATGCTCCGTCAGGGACTCGCACAGTTCCGCGAAGACCGGCACGGAAAACGCGAAGAGCGTCATGGCGAAGTCGTTGACGGTCATGACCGACAGGAAGTCCCTCTTCAGGCAGAGCCGCAGGAAAAGGCATCCGCCCGCAGCCGCGCATCCGCCCGCGACCAGGCTGACCGCGCTCATGTCGCCGACAAGAGGCGCCAGCCAGGACGCCGGGACGAGTGCCCCGACGCCCGCCTTGTCCGCGGTTGGCAGCAGAACGGCACAGTCGAGCGCGAGCCATCCGAGGAAGAACTCCCATCCCAAGTAGGAGGCCTCCGTGTCAAACCGCCGCGTACGTCGCATCCATGCGCCGACGCCGCCGAGGATGGCGATGGGCGCAATGTGCGCCAGCAGCGAGGCGGCGGCCGACAGGGCTTCGGGAAGTCCGGCTCCGGCGATGGCGGCTCCGCCGTAACGGAACGCGCTCTGGAACAGGAACACGACAAGCACCTTGCCAAGAAACGCCAGTGAGCTCGCCCAGCTTCTGCCGGTCGCCGGCTGGTTCGTCGGCCAGCAGAGCAAAACGAACAGGACGCTCATGGCGATGTACGCGAGAACGGACAGTCCGAGACCGGCGGCGCACAGAAAGGCGTACCACCCTGCGGCCATGCTGCCGACTGGGGAGTTGACCGCCCACTGCCAGAGCCGGTACTGGACGAATTCTCCGCCCAGGTTGACGTAGGTGTCCGAGTAGAAGGCCAGCACGCTGGACACCAGGACAAGGCCGAGCCAGAACCCGGTTGCGGAATCGCCGCCCCGCTTCCAGAGGAACAGACCTCCGAGGAACAGAAGCACGATGTTGGGCAGGGCCATGCCGCCGAACAGATGCGCGGTCTTCTCGGCGTCCGCGCGTGTCTGCGGCGTCAGCTCCAGCGGTGTCTGCGCGTGGTACAGTTTCGGATTCGGGCCGGAGGCATAGGTTCTGCGCACGTCGCAGGCCTCGAGGTAGAATGTCCGGGCGGAGTTCCTGCAGCCGTCGACGAGCCGGTCGGTGTCGGACGAGCGCACGCGATACGGCGCAAGCCCCTCCCGAAGCCGGGCGTAGGCCGTGCCGTTCGTCGGCTCGGCCTGGACGAGCGCGACCAGCGACGAGAGCTCCTTCGCCTTGTCGGACGATTCGGCCGGGATCTGATAGATGAGCCGGTCGTCCAGATCGCCTTTTCTGAGGTATCCGCCCTTGTTCCCGCAGTACCAAGCGTTCGTGGCGCCGGCGTCCCCGAGGGACAGCACAAGCCCCGGATCGTCGTCCTCCCAGACGAGCTTTTCGCGGGAGCCGAGGGAGCTCAGCAGGAAGAACAGCGGCGCTCCGACCGCCAGCACGGTCACGCAGCGGGACAGAAACGTCGTGGACATCCGCCATGAGGCCAGCTCCGAGACGAGCGAGACGTCGACTTCGTCCTCCGACCATTTGCGCAAGACCCGGCGGCTCCACCACGGATAGAGCGCGGCGACGAGGATCAGCGGAAATTGCCAGTACTGGGACGTGGGGACCGAGGGCTCAAGAACGGTCGCAATGTATCCGAGGCCGCAGAGCATGGTCTCGGAGCCGATCAGCAGAAGGTACCTCCACAGGAACGCGCTTCGCCTTTTGTAGAAGATGCAGCCCGCGCCCACGTCGAGCAGCCAGCCGCTGCAGAAGGAGACCGCCAGCAGCAGCAGCCCCCCGTAGCCCGCCTTTTCGTAGTAGGTGATCCAGGTGTCCTCTGGCGCGTTGCAGAACAGGAGGGCGAAGATCACCAGAAAGACGACGCGGCCGGCAAACCGGATGCGGTAGCGGATTGTCAGCATCAGAATCGAGATGATGGACGTATAGATCGCGGCGCTCGTCAGCACCGCCTCGAGCACGAACCACTGACGCGACTGCGCCGTCAGCGCCATCGCGAAGATTATCAGCAACAGCAGAAGGCTGTTCTTCAGCGATCGTAGCCCCGCCGTATGCCAGCGCTGCGCGGTCTTGGCCTCTTCCGGCGAAATGAGGTCGGATATCTTGTTCAGAATCCGGCGATAGCCCCGCCACCCGGATCGCATGTCCGCCCGTACGCCCTCGGCGACTCCCGAGGTTCCGTCAGTTGACCGGGCCAGGTCTTTTCCGGCTTGAGCGGTATGCCGCAGCAGGATATGGACGGTGCCGACCTGAAGGTCGTCCCCGATCTCGAATGTGCGCCGGTCGACCAGGGGCGAGCCGTTCAGCCGAACGGTTGAGCCGTTCTGGAGATTGCGAACGGACAGTCCCGTTCCATGATGCGAAAAGACGATGTGCCGCCCCTGCACGCCGGGCGCCTGAATACCCAGATCGCAGTCGGAGTCGGACCCCAGGACGAACTTGGCGGAAGGAGCCTTGTAGACGTCTTCGCGCCCGTCTTCGTAAGTGACGACTAAGTTGAGGGCCGAATCGTCAGAACGCTCGGTTTCTGTTCCTGATTCGCCCGCGGCGAGTTGCGTGTTCATGATTCTGTCGTTTCCCAGTTCACATTGAATCGTATATTATAGCATAATTCCACATCGGTGTTTTTGCCGCAGTCGTTCATCCGCCTGATGAAGATTTGGTATAATAGTAGGCCATGAAACTCAAGGTGAAAATCTACCGAACCCTTTTGACGGACCGGTACGGCTCGATCTGGAACGTGATTTTCGACAATGTCATCATGGCGATGATCGTTGCGAGCTTCATAACCGTCTTCCTGTCCACGCTCAAACTGTCGGATACGGCAGGGTGGTGTCTGGTCGGGTTCGACTGCATTGTCTCCTTCGTGTTCACGGCGGAATACGCGATGCGGGTCTGGACGGCTGAATGCCTCTACCCCGGCTTGTCGCCCTGGGCGGCGCGCGCGCGGTTCGTCGTCTCGCCACTGGCCGTCGTCGACCTTCTGGCGATTCTTCCCTTCTGGCTGATGTTCCTGCCCGAGGAGCTGCTCAGTCTGCGGGCGCTGCGGCTCATCTACCTGCTGCGGCTGTTCAAGCTTAACCGCTATTTCGACGCGATGAAGTCCATCGGCGAGGCGATCCGGGGGAGGAAGTGCGAACTGATCGGATCGCTGGTTTTCGTCGTCCTGATGATGATGATCGCGTCGCTGCTGATGTACTCCGTCGAGCACGAGGCCCAGCCGCAGGTGTTCCGCACGGCGTTTTCCGGCCTCTGGTGGGCGGTCGCGACGCTGACGACGGTCGGCTACGGCGACATCTATCCGGTGACTGCGCTCGGGCGTGTCTTCGGCACGATCATCGCGTTTCTGGGCATCGCGACCCTGGCCGTGCCAACGGGCATCATCACGGCGAGCCTTTCGTCCCAGATGGAGCGGGAGAGGGAGGCTAAAGCGGAGCAGAGGCGAAAGCGCCAGGCGGGTAAAGGCTCCGCTTCCGAGACTGCAGGCGGTCCGAGCGCGAACGAGGAGGAGGCCGAGCGCGACCGTCTTCTCCGCGAGCAGAACGAGCTGCTGAAGAAGATCGCGGCCCAGCTCTCGATCCGCATCGAAGAGCCGCATCGCGGGGACCAGGGCGGCGGTCGCGACAGTTGAACATTTCGCAAGGAGGGGCATGAGGTGAACACGGGACGATGGGAATCGCTTGACGTGTTGCGCGGCTTCGGTCATAGGATCTGATCTTCACCATCTTTCTCTTCATCACGGGGGTGACGTTCCCATTCTCCACGGCCATGCGTCTCGAGCGCGGCGAGAGCCGCGTGCGGATCGCGCTCGACTGTGGTAATCTACTGTGGCGGTCAAGACCCCGTTGGCCCCATGCCGCCACAGCAAGGCAAACTTGGCTGACCAACACTGCATGTCCTTTCCTTACTGCCTTTCGCTGCCGGCGCGAAGCGCCCATGCCGCGAGAACCGCCCGTCGAGTTCCAGTTTCCACTAAATTCCTTGAAGAATCAAAATTATGCATAGTTCGTGGCTATATTATATCACAGGCATCATCGGTTATGTTTTTGCGAGTCAGAAGTTGATTCGCTTATTGACATAGTATCGTGTCGCGTTGGAGGTTGCCGCGGGCGGTGAGATGTGCTATAATTGCCGACAAAGGCAAAGGAGAAACCTCGTGTTCAGTTCGCAAGACAAGTTTGAAAAACTAGCCGACGACGCATACCGCCGCTTCGCCCCGGTCGCCGCCAGCTACTACCACCCGTTCAAGCGACCTTCCGTGACCAGCGGCGGAGCGCCCTGCATGATATTTCTGGGCAACCATTCATCCGGCAAGTCTTCGCTGATCAACTGGGTGCTCGGCGGCGAGCCGGTGCAGGACGTGGGGCTCGCCCCCACCGACGACGGCTTCACCGTCATTCTCTACGGTGAGACCGAGGCGGACGTCTGCGGCCCAGCCGCCGTTTCGCGTCTGCCGGAGGAATTCCGCGAGCTGGACACTTTCGGCGACGCCTTTCTGCAGCATCTCAAGGTGAAAGTGCGCAACCGCGGGCTGCTCAAGACCGTAACCCTCGTCGACAGCCCCGGCATGATCGATTCCGCCGACGGCGCCGTGAGCCGCACCTACGACTTCGAGGGCGTGGTGAAGATGCTGACGAACCTCTGCGACGTGGTGTTCTTTTTGCTCGACCCCGACAAGCCCGGCACCACCGGCGAGACGCTCAGCGTGTTCGCGAAATGCATCGCCGGAATTGAGTTCAAACTGCGCGTGCTGCTCAACAAGTGCGACGCCTTCAGCGGCATGTACGACTTCGCCCGCACCTACGGCACCACCTGCTGGAATCTCGCCCGCGTGCTGCACACGAAGGATCTGCCCAAAATATGGACCGTCTACACCGGTGAAGAGCGCACCGGCTCGCCGCTCGATTTAACCGACTTCAACCGCCACCGTCGTGAATTTCTCGACGTGCTGCGCGACGCGGACTCGCGCCGCCGCGACAATGTCTATTCGCAGGTCGTTGCCGACTTGCTGGGGCTTTCAATCCGCATGCGCGTGGTCAACCACGCCTACCGCGCCCTCTTCGGGTTCCGGGCGGTCTTCGCCGCTTTCTGTGCGCTCGTAATCGCCGCCGCCGGGCTGCTGGTGTGGGGTGTCATGTCGGCGCGTTTCGGGTTCGGCAATTTTGCGTCCGTCACCGCCGCCGCGATAACCGCCGGTCTCGGGCTCTACGCCGCCAACGCACTCTCGCGGATTGCGGTGCGCATGAAGCGAGAGAGTCTCGCCGGTCTCGTGAATGACATCTTTGCGGCGGAATACAGCCGGGAAACCGCCGTGGGTTCCCACGATAATCTGCGCCAGCTGTGGGGTGAACTCAGCGACAAGACCGCCGAGATCGTGCGCACCGCGCCGCTCAAGCTGCCGCTTTTCGGGGAATACGGGCGTAGACGGCTGGACCGGGCGCTTGTTCGCATTCTCGACGCGTTCCACGCGAAAAAATAGCCGCCCGCGGAAATTCGCGGCGTTAAAAATTTGATATAATTGACATTGTGAAACGCTTACTGACAGTTGCCGCACTCGCGGCGGCGTCCGGCTGCTTCTCGGTCGACGTCGCCGAGTCGCCGCTGCTCGGCGAAAATTCCGCCGGGCACGTCGTCGTGTGCAACTACGGGTGGACGCTTTTCGGCTGCGTTCCGCTGGTGTGCGGCAACGCCAACGGCGACTCGTGGTGTCCGTTTACTTTTTTCAAAGACGAAATCAAGCCTGAATACGCGCGGGAGAAGCTCTTGACGCTTGCGGAAGCCAGGGCCAGCGACGTGGAAGACCTGCATTTTCTCGGCGACAGCTGCGTTATTTTCGACATGTGGTACGTGCCCGTGCCGTGGATCATCGTTTACAAGGAGACGAATCTCTCGGCGAATCTGGTGAAAAGGTCGGGGGTCGGGCGATGAAGGCGGTTTGCACGGCTTTGGCGGCGTCGGCGCTGTGCGCGGCGGTTTTCGGGTGTGCATCGGTGAAACGCCTCGGCGATTTCCGTGGGGTTAAGGTCGAGGGCGGCGCGGAACCGGTGGGGGTGGTAGACGTGTACAACACCAACTGGTTTCTTTTCTCGGTGCTGCCGATCGTTTCGGGCGATACGGACAATCCCGGCGGCTGGACGACGAAGTTTTTCAGGAACACCGCCACGGTCGAGAACCAGCTGAAGATGCTGGAGGCGGAGGCGAAGCGCGCCGGCGCGTCGCGGGCGGTCAACGTAGCGACGTTTACGACCGACGAGTCGGTGCTGCTGTTTCTGTTTTTACGGGAAAAATACCACACAATGGCGGTGCTGATAAAATGAGAAAGTGGAATGCAGCTACGGTAAGGGCGGCCAAGGGCGTTGAGAAGCTCGGCTGCTGCACGGCGTACGACGCGTGTTTCGCGCGTCTCGCCGACGAAGCGGGGGTGCCGATCGTGCTGGTCGGCGATTCGATGGGCATGAACACGCTGGGCTACGGCACGACGCTGCCGGTCGAAATGTCCGACACGCTCGCGGCGGTCGCGGCGGTCTCCCGCGCGGTGAAGAACGCGATGGTGGTTGGCGACATGCCGTTCGGCTCCTACCAGTGCGGCGACGACGAGGCGATGCGCAGCGCGGTCGCAATCGTCAAGGCGGGGGCCGACGCGGTCAAGCTCGAGGGCGGCGCGTCGGTGTGCGGCCTCATCCGGCGGTTCACGGCCGCGGGCGTGCCGGTGCTGGCGCACATCGGCATGACGCCGCAGAGCGTGAACGAATACGGCGGCTTCAAGAAGCAGGGCAAAACCCGCGAAGCGGCGGAGCGGATGCTCGCCGACGCGAAGGCCGTCGAAGAGGCTGGCGCTTTCGCCGTGACGCTCGAATGCATACCTTCCGAACTCGCGGCGGAGATAACGGCCTCGCTGAAAATCGTCACCGTCGGCATCGGCGCGGGGCCGGTCTGCGACGCGCAGTGGCTGGTCATGCACGATCTGCTCGGGCTGAACGAGCAGGTGCCGTCGTTCGTCAGAAAGTACGCGGAGCTCGCGGGCGTCGTGCGCGGCGCTTTCGCCGCGTACGTGCGCGAAGTCAGGGAGGGGGCGTTTCCGGTCAAATGACGCTTTCGCAGAGAGTGGCCGGCATTCTCCGCCGGTGCGTGGCGTACCTTCACCCGTGCGTCTACGGCGAACTCGGCGCCAGGGGCGGTACCGAGGCGATAGCGGCCGATCTCGGGAAGGAGATCGCGCTGCTCATGCCGGGGGCGGATCCGCGCTCGGTCGCCGGGGCGTTCGTCGCCAGGCTGCCGGAGATCAAACGGCTCGTCGACACCGACGTGACCGCCGCGTACGAAGGAGACCCCGCGGCGACGAGCCCGATGGAGGTGGTGATGGCGTATCCCGGGCTGTACGCGGTAACCGTGCACCGCATCGCGCACGAACTTTACCGTCTCAAGGTGCCGATCATCCCGCGCGTCATGTCGGAACAGGCCCATTCGAAGACCGGCATCGACATTCATCCCGGTGCGGTCATCGGGGAGCGGTTTTTCATCGACCACGGCACCGGGGTGGTCGTCGGCGAAACGACTGTCATCGGGCGCAACGTGAAGCTGTACCAGGGCGTCACGCTCGGTGCGCTGTCGTTCGACAAGGATCCGGTGACGGGTGCGCTCGTCAAGGGCGTGAAGCGCCACCCTAACGTGGAGGACAACGTGGTCATCTACGCAGGCGCGACGATTCTCGGCGGCGAAACCACGATCGGACACGATTCGGAAATAGGCGGCAACGTGTGGCTGAAAGATTCCGTGCCGCCCAATTCAAGAGTTTACAACAAACCTCCGGCTCCGGAGATAAGGGAAAAGAGATAACAATGGGACTTTCAGTCGGTATAGTGGGTCTGCCGAACGTCGGCAAGTCGACGCTTTTCAACGCGCTGACCAAAAAGCAGCAGGCGGCGGCGGAGAATTATCCGTTCTGCACCATCGAACCGAACAGCGCGATCGTCGAAGTGGCCGACCCGCGGCTGGATAAGCTCGCGGAGCTGGCCAAACCCGAGCGGATAATCCGCGCGACGGTGGAGTTCACGGACATCGCGGGGCTGGTGAAGGGGGCGTCGAAGGGTGAAGGCCTCGGCAACAAGTTTCTCGCGAACATCCGCGAATGCGACGCGATACTCCACGTGGTCAGGTGCTTCGACAACGACGACATCATCCACGTGCAGGAGGGCGGCAACAAGGCCGCGCCGATCGATCCTGTCGGCGACGCGGAGGTGATCGAGACGGAGCTGGTGCTCGCCGACATGGAACAGCTGCGCAAGCGCTACGACCGCGTCAAAAAGGAGGCTCAGGCTAAGCCGCCGATGCGTCCGGAGGCGGAGGCGTGCGCGGCGCTGCTGAAGCACCTCGAAGACGGCAACCCGGTGAGCACCTTCCCCCGCGGCGAGGGGGACGCGATACTGCCTGTTCTGCGCGAACTGCATTTTCTGACCGACAAGAAGGTTATCTTCTGCGCGAACGTGGCTGACGACGACGTGACCGGCGGGAACAGCCCCCACGTGGCGGCACTGAAAGAGTACGCGGCGAAGCACGGGTGCGAGACGGTGGTGGTCTGCGCACAGATGGAGGCTGATCTCGCGGGGCTGACCGACGACGAGTCGAAGGAGTTTCTGCAGAGTTACGGGCTTTCGGAGTCTTCGCTCGACCGCACGATCAAGCTCGCCTACGAAACGCTCGGGCTGGCGAGTTTTCTGACGGCCGGGCCGAAGGAAGTTCGCGCCTGGACGTTCCGCCGAGGATGGAAGGCGCCGAAATGCGCCGGCGTCATCCACACCGATTTCGAGAAGGGGTTCATCCGCGCGCAGGTCGTCGCGTACGAAGATTACGTCAAGTACGGCGGCGAAGCGGGCGCGCGCGAACACGGCGTGCTCCGGCCCGAAGGCAAAGAGTACGAAATGAAAGACGGCGACGTCGTCGAATTTCTCTTCAGCAACTGAGCGCGGTCAGCCGAGCGCGGCGGCGAAAAGATCCGCCCCGCGTTCGATGCGCTGCCGCGGGCGCTTCGGCTTTGCCCGGCGCGGCGAAAGCGTCGTCGTCGGCGGCGAGCGCCGCGGTCCCGGTGATGAAACTTCTCCGGCCGGTTCGCCGGACGCTGAAGGGCGTGTCCGCCGTCCCACCGTTTCCGAATGGAATTTCTTTCATTCGGCCATTATGCCAAAATCAGCCACGGTGCGGACGGAATATGATATAATAGACACGTCGAGGAAAGGCAGAGGAATATGATGGAGCTTAAAATCATGGCGGCGGCGACCGCGGCGGTTGTCGCTACGGGAATTAACGCGGCGCCGAAGAAACCGGCCGCAGCGACGAAATAACCGCTCGGGGAACCTGCAGGCATGTCGGACGTAATCCGCACGACGCGAAGGGGGGGGCTCGGCGGGGGATCCGCCGCGCTGATGTCCGGTGCGCTGGGGTCTGGCGGCGCGCGCGCCGCTTCGGCGGAGGAAATCGCCGCCCTCCGGCGGCAGTGGGATTTCTGGCTCGCGCCGCCGCCGGACGTGCGGAATACGACGCGCACCTTTTTTTGGTATAATAATGGCTAGATAGACGGAAAACGAAACGGAGAAAAACATGCGAATACGACAGATATCGATTTTCATGGAGAACAGGCCGGGGCGGTTGTCGGCGGTGTGCCGCGACCTCGCCGACGCCGATATCAACATCGTAACCCTTTCGCTCGCCGACACCAGCGATTTCGGCATCGTGCGACTGATCGTCGACGACCACGAGAAGGCGAAAAGCATCCTGACCGAGAAGGGCCATGTCGTGAACGTCCGCGAAGTGATCGCGGTGTGCGTGCCCGACCGTCCCGGCGGCATGGCCGGGGTGATGAGGGTTCTCGACGAAGCTGGCGTGAACATCGAATACAGCTACGCGTTCGCCTTTCACAAGGGGGGCAAGGCGGTGCTGGTTTTCAGTTTCTCGGACAACGCCGTCGCGGAGAACGCCCTGCGCGCCGCCGGCTACACCACGCTCGGTGAAGACGAGGTCAACGAAGCCGCGAAATAATCACCCGACCTTCGGTGAAAAGCGGGCGCATGAAATACATCTCGACGAGAAAAGGTCTTTCCGCGGGCGCGGCTGAAACGATTTTCCGGGGGCTCGCGCCCGACGGCGGGCTTTACGTGCCCGCGCTTTCCTCGGCCGACCGTATTCAGCCTTCCGCGGCGGGCGACTTCCGCTCGGCGGAGGAGGCGGTGCTCGCGGCGCTTTTCGGCGACCTGCCGGCGGAGGTAAGGGGCGAAGCGGTTGAAAGGCTCCTCGCGAGATTTCCGGCGGCGGACCCCGTGCCGCTCGTCGAAAGGGACGGTCTGCTGATGCTGGAGCTTTTCCACGGCCCAACCGGCGCGTTCAAGGATGTCGCGCTTTCGATGCTGCCGGTGTTCATGAAGCATGCCGCTGGGGGGCGGCGCGTGCTGGTGCTCACCGCGACGAGCGGCGACACCGGTTCCGCGGCGATGCGGGGTTTCGCGGGCGTCGACGGCGCCGAAATAGCGGTGTTCTACCCCGCGGCGGGAACTTCGAGAATCCAGCGGCTGCAGATGACGACGCCCGCCGACGGCAACGTGCACGCTTTCGGGGTGCGCGGCAATTTCGACGACGCGCAGACGGCTGTGAAGCGCATTTTCGCCGATGCGGGTTTCGCGGCCGAAGCCGCGGCCGCCGGCGTCGCGCTTTCCAGCGCCAATTCCATCAACACCGGGCGGCTTGTGCCGCAGATCGCCTATTACGTTTTCGCCGCGGCCGAAGCCGGCGGCCCCGTCGACGTCGTCGTGCCGAGCGGCAATTTCGGCAACATCCTCGCCGCCTACTACGCGAAACTCCTCGGCTCTCCGATCCGCCGGCTCGTCGTCGCCTCCAACGTCAACGACGTTCTCGCCAGGTTCGTCAAAACCGGCGTGTACGACCCTGGCGACCGGTTCACGGTAACGAATTCCCCGTCGATGGACATCCGCCGGTCGTCGAACGTCGAGCGGCTGCTCTGGATTCTCAACGACGGCGACTGCGGCGAGGTGTCGCGGCTGATGCGCGATCTCGAGCGGAAAGGCCGCTACACTCTGCGCCCGGCCGCGGCTGCGCGGCTCGCCGAAGAGTTCGAGGGCGGCGTCGCCGACCCCGCCGAGACCGAGGATGAAATGCGGCGCATGCGCGAACGCTGCGGATGTCTGGTAGATCCGCACACCGCCGTGGCAGTGCGCGTCGCCGGAAAACTCGGCTATCCGAAAAAAGGCGCTTCCTGCGTTGTGGCGGCGACAGCCACCCCGTACAAGTTTCCTGAAACGTGTCTGCGGGCGTTCGGCGCCGACGTGCTGACCGATCCGCCTTCCGGGTTCGCCGAGCTCGAGCGGCTGCCGGTCGCGCAGACCGCCGTCGTCGACGTCGCGGGCATGGACGACGCGGTGAGGGGGCTTTTCGCCGCGAAAGGGGCGGCCGGATGAAAAAGGCGTTTGTCAACGGTGTCGAAATCAGCGCCGAGGCGGTGGCGTTCGAGCTCGAAAGGCTCGCGCGCTTCTACGTGAGCCACGGCTTTTCGCAGGAAGAAGTCAAGCGCGCCTCCGGCGAACTCCGCGACAAGGCGCTTGAGCAGGCGATCGGCGCGAAACTTCTGCTCGACCGCGCCGAACAGCTCGACATTGAAGTTTCGCAAAAGGACGTCGACGAAGAGGTGCGAAAGGTGGTCGGGCAGATCGGCGGCGAAGAGAACTACCGCCGCGCGCTCGAAAGCCAGCGCATCGGCGAAGAGGCGTTCCGCGCCGAGCTCGCCAAGGGCGCGAAGGTCAACAAACTCGTCGAACAGGCGTGCGCGAACGCTCCGGAACCGTGCGAAGACGAGATTGTCGCGTTCTACGAATCGCGGCGCTCCGCCTACGCCGCCGAGGGCAAGACGCTCGTTGACGCGCATGACGCGATCAGGGATCTTCTCCGCCATCAGGCGCGCGGCCGCGCGATGGACAAGTTCGTGGAGGAACTGAGAGCCGCCGCGAAAATCGAATATACCGAAGACAGGTGAAGCGGTTGGAAATAACGAGCGCCAGCAACCCCAAACTCAAGTACGTCGTGAAGCTGCGCAGCTGCCGGGCGCGGGAGGAAAGCGGCGAGATGATCGTCGAGGGGTTCCGCGAATGCCGCCGCGCGCTTGACGCCGGGTACCGGCCGAGGGCGCTCTTTCACTGTCCGGAATTCTACCTCAAGAACGAAAACGAACCTTCGATGGTGGCGGAATGCGCGGCGCTCGGAGCCGAAATCTACTCCTGCTCCGCCGCGTGTTTCGGCAAGATCGCCTACCGGGAGCGGCCGGACGGTCTGCTGATGGTGGGGCCGCACGTTTCGGTCGGGCTCGACGCGCTGGATCTGCCCGCCGGATCGCTCGTCATCGTGACCGAAGCGATAGAAAAGCCCGGCAATCTCGGCACGATTCTGCGCAGCGCCGACGCCGCGGGCGCCGCGGCGGTTATCGTCTGCGACCGCACCACCGACATCCACAACCCGAACGTCGTTCGCGCGTCCACCGGCACGGTGTTCACCGTGCCGGTCGCCGAGGCGACGTCGGAGGAGGCCATAGCCTATCTCAAGAAGCGCGGTTTCAGGATACTCGCCGCGACGCCGCACGCGGAGAAACTCCATTTCGATGTCGAACTGACCGGCGGCGTCGCGCTGGCGCTCGGGGCCGAGCAGTACGGTCTCACTTCGAAGTGGATGGACGGCGCGGACGTCCGCGTGCGCATTCCGATGCTCGGCGTGGCCGATTCGCTGAACGTTTCGGCGGCGGCGACGATTCTCGTTTACGAAGCGGTCCGGCAGCGGATTCTCGGCGGCGTCGTGAAGGCGCCCGGGTTCGCGCCGTGGCACGGTGAAGGAAAGAAGGATCACTGATGAAATTTGCCTATCCGGCGTTGCTGATCGTCGTCGCGGTCGTTCCGGTCGCGGGGTTGTTCTGGGCTTTTCTGCGGGCGCGGCGCGAGAAGGCGCTTTCGCGCATCACGCTCTCGGTGCCGAAGTCGTCCGTTTCGGGGCTGCAGATGTGGCTTGTCGTCTTCGGGCTGGCGCTTTCGCTGTTCGCCGCCGCGCGCCCGCAGTGGGGGAGGACGTCCGAAAAGATCGCCGAACGTTCGCGCAACGTGGTGGTGGCGATCGACGTGTCGCGGTCCATGCTGGCGCAGGATGTGCGCCCGAACCGCCTCGAACGGGTGAAGGCCGACGTCGCCGACCTCATCGACTCCCTCGAAGGAGACCGCTGCGCGCTTGTGGCGTTCAGGCGCACAGCAGTGAGAATCTGCCCGCTCACGAGCGACCACGGTTTTCTGCGCAACGCGCTTGAACAGCTCTCGCCCGAATCCGCGCCGCGGGGCGAGACCGACCTCGGCGGGGCGATACGCGAATCGCTCAATGCGCTCGATCCGGCGGCGGACGACCACAACGCCGTGATTCTCATCTCCGACGGCGGCGATCTCCGCGGCGAAGCGATCCAGAACGCCGAACTGGCCCGCAAGCGCGGCATCCCGATTTTCACCGTCGGCATCGGCGACCCCAAGCGCGGCGCGACGATTCCGTCCGAAAACGGCCGTGGCGAGCAGAAGTACAAAGGCGAAACCGTCAGGGTTAAACTCGAAGAGAAGGCGCTCAAGGCGATCGCCGAAGCGAGCCGGGGCAGATACGTGCCGCTTGCCACCGCCGGCACCGCCGAAACCACGCTCGGCGCGATTTACCGGCGGTTCCTCCGTCAGGTGGCGGCGAAAGAGCAGAACGAAGAGGCCGAGCGGGCGGCCGAGCGGTATCAGTTCTTTCTCGTGCCCGGTCTCGCCATGCTGATCGCGGGCGCTGCGCTTTCGAAAGGCCGGTTCTCCGCGGCGCGGCGACGAACATGATGCTCTTCGTGAGGAAATTGGTGCTCGCTGCTATCGCGTATTGCCAGGTAGTGAAGGCAAAATGCTAATCGAAAGGGTCGCGCCGCTATGACAAGGAAAATCTACTGTGGTAATCTACTGTGGCAATCAGGTCTGACCCGAATGCCGCTAACTTAAGGCTCATATGATCTCCTCCGGGCGATATTCCGAACGCGGCTTTGTCAGCAGAGGATA
>JAGCAM010000041.1 GCA_017652705.1 Kiritimatiellia bacterium
CGCGGCCGTGCCGGCGCCGGGGGATATGCGCGGGCCTTTCCCCATAATGTCGACGCCGTATTTCGAGAACGGCGACGTCGACTACGACGGTCTCGGGCGCGAGGCCCGGTTCGTGGACGACGCCGGCTGTCCGGGGGTGATATGGTGCCAGTCGAACGACGCGATCGATCTGCTCACGACCGAGGAGAAGTTCAAAGGGTTCGAGGCGTGCGCGGCGGCGTGCGAAGGGCGCAAGATCGTCCTCGCGCTCGGCGCGAACGGGACGAACACGGCCGAAATGCTGGCTTTCGCCGCCGAGATCGAACGCGTCGCCGCGCGCCACCCGGCGGCGAAAATCGCCATGGTCTCGCGCCCGCCCGACGACGTGCGCACCCCCGCGCAGCTGGAGTCGGCGTGGGACGCGCTCGGCGGCGTAGCGAAGCGCCCGGTCATCTTTCAGACCTACTGCTCGGATAAAACGCCCACCCCCTCCGTCGAAATGCTGATCAGGCTCGCGAACCGCCATCCGCGCGTCTTCGGCTATGTCAAGGAGGAGGCCGCGGGCAACGCCGCGAACGACAGGATGGAGCGGGAATTCGCGGCGAAGCCGGCGATGAAGACCGTGTTCGCCGGCTGGGGCGGCTGGCAGTGGCTGCTGCAGCTGCGGCACTGCGGTTCCGAAGGGCTGGTGACCGAGCGCTGCGCTTACGCGCCGATACTCGCGCACCTCTGGCGGGTGTACGAGAGCGGCGAGCGCGGCGTCGACCTCACCGCCGCCTTCGCGATGTACCGGCTGCTCGTCGACCAGCGCAACTTTCCCGGCGGACTTCGCGGGTATTCGCTGTATCTGCTGAAGAAGGAGGGGGTGTTCAAAAACCTCGTCTCGCGCCAGTACGTGAAGGCGAATGTCACCGAAGGTGGCAGTTTCGGCAGCGGCCGCAAATGGAAGCTGGAGACGGTCGAGCTGTCCCCGAGGCAGATGAAAGAGCTTGATCTCCTCTACGCCGACATGCTGGAATATTCGCGGAGACGCTGATTCCCGGACGGCCGGCGACGCCGAGGCGGCGTGAAGGGCGCGGCACGGTTGCAATTTTGCCGGAGAAAGTATATAATTGACGGACAACGGAAAATCAGGAGTACAATGTCATGAAAAAACTGTTTTCTCTCGCACTGGCCGGCGCGGTGGCCGCTCCGCTCTTTGCGCAGGAGGCCGCTAAAAGGACCGACGAGGCCGACAAGGCCCCGCAGCAGAAAGAGGAGCGCCGCGAGAGCGCGGTGTGGCCGGCGTTCTTCGCGGTGTGCGAATTTCCGGCGAACCCCGACATAATCGGGCTGCGGCTGACGCTGCCGTTTTCCACGAAGCAGGAGAACATCACCGGCATCGATCTCGGCCTGTGGGGGCGGGCCATGTACTTCCAGGGCTTCCAGGTCAACATCCTCCGCAACGACGTGAAAGACGAGCTCGCGGGTTTTCAGGCCGGTCTCTACAACTCGGTCGGCGGCGGGCAGCTGGTCGGCCTCCAGGCCGGTTTGTTCAACGAGGCGAATTCGATGCGCGGCGCCCAGGTCGGCATCGTCAATTTCGGCGGCGAAGTGCAGGGTTTCCAGATCGGCCTTATCAACCGCACCGAGACGATGGTCGGTTATCAGGTCGGGCTGATCAACGTCATCCGCGACGCGGAGCTGCAGTTCTGCCCGATAGTCAACATCGGTTTTTGAAGAGAAGGGGGGCCGCCGCGGCGCGGCGGGCACGGCATGAAGATACGTCCATTTGCGGCAGTTAGACCGGTCGCCGCGGATGCGGCGGCGGTGGCCGCCGTTCCCTACGACGTGGTTGACACCGCCGAGGCGAAGGCGCTCGCCGCCGGCAATCCGAAAAGCTTTCTCCACGTTTCCCGGCCGGAAATCGATCTCCCCGAAGGCACTGCGCCTTCTTCGCCCGAAGCTTATGCGCAGGCCCGCCGCGCACTCGATTCATTCATGGCCCGGGGCGTCCTGGTGCGCGACGGAGAGCCCGCCTTCTACGCCTACCGCCAGACGTCCGGCACCCACTCCCAGACGGGCATCGTGGCGACTTTCGACACGCAGGACTATCTTTCGGGGGTTCTCAAGCAGCACGAGAAAACGCGCAAAGACAAGGAAGACGACCGTACGCGGCACATCGAGACGCTGTCGGCCCACACGGGGCCGGCTTTTCTCACCTACCGCGACGACAAGGCGGTGGACGCCGTCGTGGCCGACGCCTGCCGCCGCGAGCCGCTCTGCGATTTCACCGCGCCCGACGGCGTGCGCCACACGGTTTGGAAAATCGCCGCCGCGGCGGAATGCGCGGCGGACGAGCTCGTGGAGCTCTTCGCGCGCATACCGGTCGCCTACATAGCGGACGGCCACCACCGCAGCGCGGCGGCCGCGCGCTACGCGCAGGCGCACGGCTTCGAAGGCGAAAGCCGCTGGTTCATGGCGGTGATTTTCCCGGCGAGCCAGCTCAGGATACTGCCCTACAACCGGCTGGTCAGGGATTTGAACGGGCTGTCGATCTATGAATTCATGTCGAAGATCTCGGCCGATTTCACCATCGGCTCGAAGGGGGAGCGCAACTGCCGCATGTACCTCGACGGCCGGTGGACGGATCTCTCCTGGGACGCGCCGAAGGGCGCCGGCGCGGTCGCGTCGCTCGACGTGTCCCGCCTCCAGGACCGTCTGCTCGCCCCGGTTCTCGGCATCGGCGACCCGAGAACCGACCCGCGGATTTCTTTCATGGGCGGCGTGCGCGGCGTCGGGGAACTCGCCGCGAAGGTCGATTCCGGCGAAAACGCCGTCGCGTTCGCGATGGAGCCGGTCACCGTCGGCGAAATGATGGCCATCGCCGACGCCGGCGAGATCATGCCGCCGAAATCAACCTGGTTCGAGCCGAAGTTGAGAAGCGGGCTGTTCGTCCACCCGGTGTGATGCGTTCGCTGCGTTCATTCTGGCGGGACACGAAAGCGCGGATCGTGCGCGATCCGATGTCGCCGGACGCGGTCGCTGGCGGGTGGGCGCTCGGCATGTTCATCGGCTGCTCGGTGCCGTTCGGGCTGCAGCTGATCGTGTCGGTGCCGCTGGCGCTGATGATGAAGGTTTCGAAAGCCGGCGCGGTGCTCGGCACCTTCATAACCAACCCCGCCACGATATTCTTCATCTATCCCGCGCAGACGTGGGCGGTCTACAACCTGCTTTTCGGCAGCCGCGCGATGGGCGAGCTGCCGTCGGAATGGACGAGGCAGAGCGTGATGGCGATGTCCGGCCCGGTGATCCTGAGCTTCTTCCTCGGCGGCCTGGCGCTCGGCATCGTGCTTTCCCCCATTACCTTTTTCGCCGTGAGGCACATTGTCGTCAAATACCGCAGCATATGCAGGAAGAAAGGCAACACGCAGCTCTCCCGCTGAAGTACCGTCCGATGACGTTCGAAGACGTCGTCGGCCAGGAACACGTCGTGCGCACGCTCCGCCACGCGATAGAGGCGGGCCGGGTGGCCAACGCCTATCTTTTCATCGGTCCGCGCGGCATCGGCAAGACCACGCTTTCGCGCATTTTCGCGAAGGCGCTGAACTGCACCGCGCCCAGGGGCGTCGAGCCGTGCGGTGAATGCGACAACTGCCGCGAAATCGCGGCGGGGCGTTCCATCGACGTGACCGAGCTCGACGCCGCCTCCCACAACAAGGTGGAGGACGTCAAGCCGATCATCGACGCGGTGCAGTTCAAACCGGCGGCTTCAAAGTACAGGATTTTCATCATCGACGAATGCCACATGCTGTCGAATGCGGCGTGGAACGCCCTGCTGAAGACGCTGGAGGAGCCCCCGCCGCACGCCCGGTTCATCTTCGCGACCACCGAAGGCGACAAGGTGCTCGCCACGATAGTTTCGCGGTGCCAGCGGTTCGACCTGCGCCGGATAGAGTCAAACGACATCGTGGCGAGGCTCAAGTACATCTGCGGGCTCGAGCATGTCGAGGCCGAGGACGACGCGCTGCTCGCGATCGCCCGCGGCGCCGAAGGCGGCATGCGCGACGCGCTTTCGTCGCTCGATCAGCTGATCGCCTTCAAGGGCGGCAAAATCACCGAAGAGGACGCGCTCGGAGTGTTCGGCCTCGTGAGCCGCGGCGCTTTGGAAGATCTCGCCGGGGCGATTCTCAAAGGGGACGTCGCCTCGATCCTCACGGCTGTCGACGCATTCTACTCCGCCGGGCGCAACATGCGGAGGATATCCGGCGAACTGCTTCAGCACTTCCGCAATCTCGCGGTGCTCCAGGCGCTCGGCCCCTCCTCGAAATCGCTGACGGCGACGCCCGAGCAGATCAAGACCCTCGCCGCCCAGGCGGAAGGCGTAGATCCGGCGAGGGTGTTCAGGATCTGCGATCAGCTTGCGGACATGGAGGACAAGCTGCGCTACGTGCTCAGCGCGCGCACCCTGATTGAAATGTCGCTTATCCGGGCGAGCCGCCTGGCCACCACCGCCACGATCGGCGAACTGATGAAGGCGGTCAGGGAGCTGCGCGGCGCTGCGGCCGCACCAGCGTCCCCGCCCGCGCCTGCGGAGCCTCCTCCGGCCGCCGCGGAGCCGGCTCCGCCTCCGCCGCCGGCTGCGGAACCCGCTTCGCCGGAAAAAAGCGAGAGACGCAAAATACTCGAAGACGACAAAGTCAACGACATTCTCAGGGCGCTCCCGGGCGCCGTGATAACCGACATCCGCCGCGCCCCGTAGCGGCGAACCGCGGATCTTGTAAAATCAGGGGAACATCTGGCATGGATTCAGAGTTGCAGAAATTTCTCGACCGGCTCGCGGAGGTGCTGGTGACGC
>JAGCAM010000042.1 GCA_017652705.1 Kiritimatiellia bacterium
CCGCGCGCGCTCCGCCGGCAGCCGGCCAGGCCACGTCAGCGCGTACTGCACCGGCACGCGCATGTCCGGCGGACACAGCTGCGCCATCGTCGAACCGTCCTCGAACGTCACCAGCGAATGAACCACCGATTCAGGGTGCACCACCACCTCGATGCTCTCCATCGGCACGTCGAACAGCCAGTGCGCCTCCAGCATCTCGAACCCTTTGTTCATCATCGTAGCCGAATCGACCGTCACCTTCGGCCCCATCTTCCACCGCGGGTGGTTGAGCGCCTGCTCCGGGGTGACCGACGACAGATCCGCCGGCGAGTCGAGAAAAGGCCCCCCCGACGCGGTGAGGATTACGCGCTCAACGCGCCCTCCACCACGCATGCACTGGAAAACAGCCGAATGTTCGCTGTCGACCGGCAGAAAGCGCACCCCTCTGCGCGCCGCCATCGCCGTCACCAGCTCCCCAGCCATGACCATCACCTCTTTGGTCGCCAACGCGATATCCATGCCCTTCTCGATCGCCGCAACCGTCGGCCTGAGCCCCGACAGCCCCACCGTGGCGACAAGACACACGTCGGCGTCGTTCTCTTCGACGGCGCGCACCGCCCCAGTTTCGCCGGTGTACGCGCGCGCGCCGAACTCCTTCGCCAGCGCACCGCACCGCTCCGCGGAATGCAGAGCCGACACCGCAACGACCTTGAAGTCGTCCGGATGCGAACGCACGACATCCACGGCGCTGGCGCCGATCGACCCCGTCGCTCCGAGAATTATGATTTTCTTCGCCATTCGGATAGATAGAGTTGTATTATACCATATTCAACGCCGGTGTGCGCACCGCGCCGCCAGGGTAAACGACGATCTGCTGACCGGAAACCTCCTTGTTGCCCAGAACCACCACCCGAGAAAGAAAGATGAACCGGGTGAAAAGATGGTGGGCGATTCGGGATTCGAACCCAAGACCCCTACCGTGTGAAGGTAGTGCTCTAACCAACTGAGCTAATCGCCCCAAGTGATTTTTATTATATCAAATTCACTTGCAGGATTTCAAGGGGGGGGGGCTGTCAGCCCCCCGACCGACCGCCGGTTATTTCGCCGGTTCGGTCTCAATCAGCCAGACGGTGCTGTCTCCCACGTTGCGCAGAAGATGGAGAGATTCCTTGGCGGCGTCCCATTTCCATTCGGAGGTTTCTTCCAAATCACGCGCCGGATCGATGACTTTGACCGAAACGGGCTTGACCCCGCCCTTCAGAAAAAGCGTCGGATGGTTGTCGGTGCGGATCGTCGCCACCAGTATTCGGCCGCGGCCGGTGCTTTTCTCCTTCGACGCGAGTACGTACCAGCTTCTTTCGGGAACGGTCATCGCCTCGACGCGCACGTCGCCGTGCAGCAGCTGCGCGAACGCGAGCATCGAATAGTAGCAGGGGTAGGGACGGCGGTAACCGTCGAAGAGACCCCAGCTGCCGCATTTCATCGCGTAGAAATGCATATAGTCGATCGGTGTGTCCTGCATGCGGATAAGGGCGGCGGCGGTGAACGCGGCGGAGTTGTAGCCGATGAGTTCGCGGCTCCACGCCTCGGAGAAGCGCGGCGACGAGACGGAGCCGTGCCCCCTCCAGCCCACGGGCCCCCAGTGCCATTCGCCGATGGTGATTTTCGTGTCTTTGTAGCCGTGTTCGTCAAGCTGCTTCCGTGCGGTTTCGGCGCTGCGGGCGAGCGTCTCGGGGTCGCGGGTGTAGATGGTGTAGCCGCAGAAATCAAGCGGCAGCTTGCGGGCGGAGCAGAATTCAAGAAACTCTTTCAGCCGCCAGGTTCCGCAGGTGTGGGGACCGCCGACGAGGAGATGGGGGAATTCCCTTTTGATGCGCTTCGAGGCCACCTCGTAAAGCGGCAGAAACACCTCCCGGAAAGGATTGGGCGCGCCGGTGAGCAGCTGGGGGTTGGTGTCGGGCTCCTCCCAGATCGACCAGCGGCGGATGTTCCACTTGAAACCGTTCGCCCAGCCTTCGTTGTAGTGGCGGATGATGTGGCAGCATATCTCGGCCCACTTCTCGTTGTCCGGCGGCGGGTTGACAAGATAGACGTTGGGCGAGTGTTCGATCGATTCGCCGAGGCGGAATTCGATTTCGGCGCCGGAGTCGATGACGGATTTGAGGTAGTCGTCGGTCGGCTTGAAGTTGTAGTTTTCGGCCTTGGTCGGGTCGGCGGAGAACACCTGGAAGATGCGTCGGACGTCGATGAGCTGGAGGCCGGGGTTTTCGAGCACGGCGTCGTGGAAGCGGAAGTAGGGGACTTCGAGCTTCAGAACGAGATCGTTGATGCCGCGGGTTCTGGAGTTCGCGAGCGGGGTGGCGTTGCAGACTCCGTTGAGTTTTTTAACGGCGCCGACTTCCTTGGCGAAGTCGACGGTGAACGGCGCGGGCTGCGCCGTTGCGGAGAACACGGCGAACGCCGCGGCGGAGAGGATTAGTTTGTTCATAGTTCGGTTGTTCCTTTTTGTTCGTTGAAAACCCGGTTCGAGAGGGAGCGTTCGGCGTCGTCCATGGCGGCGCGGATCCCGGCGATGGAACGGATGGAATTAAGCCGGGCGCGGATGGCGGCGGCGCCGGGCATCCCCTTGAAGTAGCGGAAGAGGTGGGTGTGCATTTTCAGGGATGCGGCTGCGTCCGCTGAAGGTATGCGGTCGTCGGGGAAATCGGCCGCGAGCTGGTCGCGGAAAAGGAGGATGTAGTCGAGATGGCGGCGGCAGGAGGATATTTGGTCGGCGGCGGTCGGCGGTGGAACCGTCCGGCCGGGAGCGGCTTTAAGGCGGTTGAAGATGGCGGGGTCGGAGAGGGCGGCCCGCCCGATCATGATGGAGGCGACGCCGGTCGCGGCCATGGCGGCGGCGGACGCGCGGTCGCCGACGGAGCCGTTGCCGGCGACTGGAAGCGGGGAACGTCGCACGACCTCGGAAAGGATGTCGAGCCGGAGCGGACCGCCGTGCATCTGGGAAGTGAACCTGGCGTGCACGATGACCGACTTCGCGCCCGCCTTCTCGGCGGCGTCGACGAGTTCGAAGACGCGCACTTCGCCGGGGCGGGATCCGAGACGGGTTTTAAGGGTGACGGGCAAGGAAGAATTCTCGACCATCGCCTTAAGCAGGCGGAAAACGAGGTCGGGCTTCTCAATGAGACGCGCACCAGCGCCTTCGCGGACGACTTTCGGCACGGGGCAGCCTGCGTTGAGATTCAATTCGGAGAGACCGGCGGAAGACGCGGCGGCGGAGACGACGGCGGCGGCGCGGGCGAGGTCGGATTCACTGGCGCCGAAAAGCTGGACTGCGACCGGGCCCTCGCCCGGCATGACGGAGAAAAGCCGCCGCGTGGGGCGGGAGCCGCGGACGAGTCCGGCGGCGGAGACCATCTCGGTATAGGTGAGGTCTGCGCCCCCTTCCCGGCACATGCGTCGGAAAGGCGCATCAGTGAAACCGGCGAGGGGGGCGAGGGAGAACCTCATTTACCGGCAGATGCGGAACCGACGGTTGACCGGGCCGGCGTCAGCCCCGGATCGGAATACGGCGCCGAGGGATCCATGCGCGCGAAGCAGACATAACTCGGCGCGCCCCAGCCGGTCTTGCGGTTGCGGCCGACCACGGTGATGTCGACGCGGTTGGTCGGGGACATTCCGCGGCGGTCGATGGTGACCTTCGCGACATTGGGCTTGAGTTTCTCGATCTTGACGTCGATGCCGGAACCGTGGGTCTTGACGAAGGCGAATTCCTCCGCGCCGCGGGCGGTGACGGTGAAGACGCGTTTAAGCTGGTCGGCCCGGAGCACGTATGCCCAGGCGAAGGCGGAGCCGTAGGTGAGTTCCGGCCACTGACCGGGTTTGTCAACTGGGTCAGCCGCGACCGAAACCACCGCGAGCGGGGGTATCGCCTCGACTGCGAGAGCTTTGGCGGCGGCTTTCAGGCGGGCGGATTCCACCCCGTTCGGCGGCAGTGCCGTCGGGTGGGCTCTGGCGGTGAGATAGTCGGCTTCGGTCTTCACGCCCTTGAGCGATTTACGGATAATGGTCTGGATGGTGGGCGCGAGGAGACCGCGGCGGACGAGCTCGGCTTTGACGTTGGGGTGGAAAGCGCGGGAGGCGTCGAGGGCGGCCCGGAGATAGGGGAGGTCCGACCAGCTGCGGCCGGCGGTGGTCATCCAGTACGGGGCAATGGAGGCGAACACGTCGCCGTTGGTGCCGATGGGGGCGATGTCGGCGTTGGCGGGGTAGACCCAGGTCTGGTTGGAAAGGTAGAACTTGACCATGCGGCCGATCGCGCTGGACTCCATGGTGGTCATCATGCGCGGTATGGAACGCCAGTACGGCCCTGTCGTCCACGCCCGGGAGCAGTTGCCGAAGACGGGGTAGGGGTAGAGCGTGTTCGCCATGTTGGCGGCGGCGTGGTACGCATCGCTGTCCTTGCTGAATCTCACCGGGGTGATGCCGGGGTAGGCTTTGACGTTGAGATAGGAGTGGCCGCCGTCGCGGTTCACGTAAAGGTCGCCTACCCACGGGTCGGAAGACGCGGGGGCGAGCTTCATCTTGGCGTCGAAGCATCCGAAATCGAAATTCCAGACGACGTTGGAGGGCCCGAGCGTGACGGGGGTGCCGAAAGTGCCGGTGAACTCGACGGCGGCCATCGGCCCGGCAGTGACGGCGGAGTCCTTCATCCGCTCGGCGTAGGCGAGCATGTCTTTGTAACGGGGGAATTTCTCGAGCCGCTTAAGGTCGGTGTCGGAGGCGATCGCGGCGCAGTCGCGGAAGCCGTAGTCGATGGCCTTCTTCAGTTCGTCGAAAGCCTCGTCTTCGCTGCCTTTGAAGTAGGCGAGCGAACAGGCGAGATTGTAGCGCCAGGTGGGGTCTTCGGGCAGGAGTTCGACACCCTTGCGGCAGGCGGACGCCATGGCGGCGGTGTCGCCTGAGCGGGCGGCGGCCACGAACTGGCGGCGCAGACGCGAGTGTTCGTTGAAACGGGCCGGATATTCCCAGATGGAGACGGCGGCGAGAAAGGCGCAGAGGCAGTGTATCATTTGAATCTCATCCAACCGGGCAGCTTAACTTGCTTCGCCTCCCGGCTCTGGTTGGTGGCCAGCGAGCTGGCGGTTCCTATTGACGGCGATTCCAGCGTGGCAAGGCGCGCAAGTAACGCCTGCTGCCGGGTCGCCTGTTGGCGGGTAAGTTCTTCGTTGCGCTGGCGCTCGGCCAGCAGTTCCTTTTCGCGCAGCCGGAGCGCCTCGCCGAGGCATTCGATCTCCCCGCGCATCTGGGTGACGTCTTTCATCTTCTCCGCGAAGCGCGACGTCTCGGCTTTCGCGACCCGGAGCTTTTCGTCAAGCTCCCTGACTTTCGCGGCGTTGTCGAGCATGGCGACGTCGTGGACGCGGCGGAGCTCCTCAAGCTCCTTGCGCAGCTGGGCGGTGCGGGGGTCTTCCGGGCGGGCGAGCAGGGCCTTGCGCGTCATCTCCTCGATATTGGCGCCTGAACGTTTGAGCAGTTCGCGGCGGCGCTCGGAAAGTCGGTCGACGCGTTCGGCGCAGAGTTTCTTGAACGCTTCGAACTCGGCGCGCTCGCGGTCGAGAACGGCCTCGATATCCCTGGCTTCGCCGGTGATGATTGAATAAACCGCGGCCTGTATTTCCGCCACCTCGCTGGCCGCCTGCGGCAGACGGCGGAGTTCGTCTTCAAGCGCCTTCACCTGCTCGGAGAATTTGTGCTCGCGGTCGGCGGCCTCCCTGAGCGACGATTCGAATTTGGCGATGCGGTTCTCGCCGTTTCTGATTTCGGCGTTGAGGGCGTTCTCCCGGTCGGCGGCCGCCTTCGCCGCCTCGGACGCGTTCTTCGAGTTTTCGTCGAAGCGGCGCTGGAGCTCGGCCGTGTGGCGCCGCTCCTCCTCAAGCAGCCCTTCCAGCTCATTCACACGCTTCTCGTCGACAACCACCTTCTCGACCTCGACGATTTTCTCGACGGGAACTTCAACTGTCTTTTCAACGATCTTTTCGACCGGAACCTCGACGATCTTCTCGACGATCTTCTCCACCGGAACCTCGACGCGGACTTCTTTCTCGACCACCTTCTCTACAGGAACCTCTTTGATCACCTCTTTCTCGACCACCTTCTCGACGGGGGCGGGGGTCTGCACCGGGGCGTCTGCTGCGGCGTCTTCGAACGGCGCGCGGGTTTCGACGATGGAAGCGATTGGCGGCAGCCGGCCGCTGGCGAGCAGAGCTTCGGCGGCGGCGCGGTTGAACGGCCCGCGGGGGTTGCCGTCGCCGATGTCGATTGAAAAGCGCATGTCGAGAAACGGCACGTCCTCGACGCGGAGCCACTGGATATTGTCTTCGGAAATTTCCTGCCCCGGCTGGATGCGCCCGCGTTTCGCCCACTCAACGAGTTTCGCTTCGGTTTCCGGCCCGAAGGTTTCGTCCTGGGTTCTGAGATACCATTTGGCTTCGCTCATTTTTTCTTACCCCCGAACATTCCGAATGGGACGCGCCGGTTTTTCACCGCGGCGAGTTCGCGGCGCGCGGCGTTCTCCAGCGCGGAGAGGCTGGAGCGGTCGACATTGCCGAAGATGGAACCCGCCGGCCGCGGCGGCGGCGGAACGGCGCCCACCGGCTCGACGACTTCCGCGACGACGATTTCTGTCCGCGGCGGCGGCGGAACCTCGACGATCTTCTCGACGATCTTTTCCACCGGAACCTCGACGCGGACCTCTTTGACAACCTCTTTCTCGACGATTTTCTCGACGGGAACCTCGACGCGGACTTCTTTCTCGACGATTTTCTCGACGGGAACCTCGACGCGGACCTCTTTCACGACCGGCGGCGGATCTTCATCGATGTGGAATTCATGCAGACGGTAGATTTTGGCGTCCGCGCCGAGACCCCCTTCTTTGGACAGCCTCGAAACGACTGAGCGGTTGAAGGGACCGAACACTTTGCCGGGTTCGGTTTCGACGAGCCACTTCATTTCCAGCTCGGGCATCAGTTGCGCGGGCATCCACGATTTTCTGTCGGTCGAAAGGAAAGAAGTTGGTTCGACGCGGCCGTCTTTCGCCCATGCGACGAGAGACGCGGCGGTGGCGGGCCCGTAGACTTTACCGTCTTCGGTGCGAACATACCATTTTCTGTTATCCGGCATATTCGGTTATTATATCATATACGGAGACGGTCTGAAAAGGCGTCCTGCGGTCAGAACCACACCGAGAAGGAATTTCGCGGGGCGTCGTAATCGGCCGCCGATGAATAATCGCATGCGTTCACCGTCTTGCGAACGCCGTCTTTCTCAAACGTCAGCCGCCACGCCCCCCACACCGCCTTGCCGCCCAGTGCCTCGTCGGAAACCTTCCATCCGTCGTCCACGCCGAGGTCGGAGAAACAGGTGCGGTCGTCGCCGCCGACCGCCGCGGCCTTCGCCAGCAGAATCGGACCGCGCTCGACGCTGCAGCCGAAATACCTTCTCGCCATGCCGCGCATCTCCGGATTGTGGAACGTCATCTCGAACCAGCCGCGGCGCACCTCGTCCAGCCGTTCAACGGCCTTGAACGCCGGCACCGCGCGCACGATGCGCGGCGGCATCGCGAAATCGAGCCGGAACACCCTGCCGCCCTCCGCCGCCGCGGCGTGGTAGCCGCCGCCGACCGCCGCGCCGTCCACCTTCATCGAACCGCACCACCCGGGCCGCCGGAACCGCAGCTTCACCGGCATCGGGGAGACGACCTTCACCGTCACCTCGCCGCCGACCGGGTAATCCCCGCCTATGGTTATCGAAACTCCGCCGTCGGTGTATTCGCCGGGCCCGTAGAAATCGACGTCATACACCCCGTCGCCGGTGCGCCGCACCGCCATTTCGCTCCACGTGGCGAAGGCGCGCGGCAGATTGTCGAGACAGCAGAAATGGTAGGTCATCTTTACTTCGTACATTCCGGTGAGGTGCCGCCGGCCGTGGCTGCGCACGTCGTGCGTCGCCCATTCGCCGCCGCGGTACGCGCCGGCCAGGAATGCGTTGTAGAAGGCCTTCTCCGCCGCGTCGAGATACTTCGCGTCGCCGGTCGCCAGATGCAGGCACCGGCACAGGCGGATCCAGTGGATTACATCGCACGTCTCGGTGATGGAATCGGGAAACGCCGCCGCCCCGATGAAGTGGTCGTGGCAGCCGACGCCGCCGAGCACGTTGAGTTCCGCCTCGTGCAGCTTGTCCCAAATGCGCACCGCCGCGTCGAGCGCGCGCCGTCTGCCCGTGATGCGAGAATAGGCGACGAACCCTTCGAGACAGCTGAGCATTTCGTAAGCCTTCGCCCATTTCTCCGGGTTAGGGTACCACTCGTGAACCGGCCGGTCGCCGAAGGCGTTGGCGATCAGATTAGGCGCCCGGCCGTCGGCGCGGTCGTTGTCCGCCGCGATCGCGTCCGCGAAATCGAGATACCGCCGCTCGCCGGTGCGCTCGTACAGCGCCAGCACGGGGTTGATCACGCTTGTCGACGGCAGCCCTTCAAAGCAGCCGGTGAACGCCAGCGGCGTGCGCAGGCGTTCGAGCTGGGCGATCAGATGGTCGGCCATTTTCGCGGCCGCGTCCAGCAGCTCCCTGTCTCCGGTGAGATCGAACGCGGCGATCAGCGCCCACATTGTGTATTTGCGGCTCCACACGTTCCAGCACCAGCCGACCACGAAATCCTCGTTGTCGTAAGAGCAGAGATACCCGTTTTCGCGCTGAAACCCGCGCACGAACTGCCGCGCCTTCGAACGCACGAACCTCCGCATGTCTTCCCGGCCCGAATATCTGGCGTAGTCGCAGTACGAGAGCATGGTTTTGCCCCAGTATTCGCCCTGCCAGAAACCGTAATGGCGGCCGCGGTCGAAATCGTCCTCGGCCGGATGAAGATCGTCATAGCGGGTGGCGAAGGCGTTCTCCGCTTCGGCGAAAATGTCGCCTCTCGCCTTCTCGCACGCCAGGCGCTTTTCAAAAAGCTCGTCGGCCTTGGCGCCGACGTGCCCGCCGAGGCGGAAGCCCCCACTCGCCGCGAACGCCGTCAGAGCGGCCGCCGCCACCACCGTTATCTTCTTCACGCTTTTCATTTTCTTCACCGCTGCTCCGGTTTCGTTTTCTTCCGATTATATCATATTAAGTCCCGGCCCGGGCATGTCGGCGACCGCGTGCGCCAAAACCCGGCTTCTATTTTATAATCACCGTAAAGCCGGGTTCGCCGAGGCTGAGCAGATACCGCTTGCCGGTGTACCCGCGCAGATTCAGCCAGTACCTCGGCACCCGTTTGTAACCGGGGTAGCGTTGCCTGAATGTGACGCGATCAGCCGCCGTCATCTCCGTCAGCCACCCGTTCGCCAGCGCCTCCGCCAGCAGTTCCTGCCAGTCGTCGCGGTCGAGCGGCGCCTTGATTATGTAGTACGACGACGAGAAGATGTTATGGGTTATGACCGGCGGCGGCCCGGGGAAAATCACCTCCCGCAGCACCGGGCTGGTGAATGTCGCCTGCGTTGTCTTCGCGCACGTGACCTGAGTCATCGGGAAACGCACTTTAGCGAGACTGTTGCAGCTGTAAAACGCCAACGTCCCTATCGACGTGATCGACGAACCGAGCATGTCAACTTCCGTTATCCCGTAATTGTAGCGGAACCCGTCCGGGTCGATCGCCCTCATTTCCGGGTTGTCGAGAATGAGCGGACCCTTGACGTTGTTTCTGTCGTGAAACGCGTTTAAGGTCGCCGTGCGAATCTGCGGAGGAAGATACCGCGGCGTCACGTTGGTCAGCGAATTCGCCCCCACAAACGCGCCGTACGCTATGTTGGTCACCGAATCGGGTATGTGCAGCTCGGTGATTGACGAGCATCCGGAAAAAGTGCTCCCGTAAATGTCGCGCAGTCCCTCCGCAAGCCTGAAATTCGGAAGTTTGCTGCAGGTGTTGAACGCGCTTCCGCCGATGTAAGTGCACCCGGTCGGGAAAAGGTTTTCCACTTCTTTCATGTTTGCGCAGCTGTTGAACGCCGCCGTGCCGATGCGCGTGATTGACCGCGAGAACCGGAATCTCTTCAAGGCGGCGCATTGGTTGAACGCGTTATCGGGCACGGTCGTAACCGAATCCGGCAGCAGAACCTCCTCCACATGGAGATTGCCCCTGAACACGGCGCCAGGCGAAACGAGCGAGAGCGCGGCGCCGTCCGGCGAGAGGATCGGCGCGGTCAGATCGACGGCGAAAGTGTCGCCGAGGTCTTTGAGCGACGAGAGCGTGAGCCCCGCCGCGGCGGAATTCACCGCGAACGTCGTGCGCGTCACCGTGTTCGAAATCTGCGTCGGCGACGTGTTGGAATTCGCGAGCCAGAAGCCGAACGGCGTCATCGCGAACGCCTGGCTCGACCCGTCGCCTTCGACAAGCACGTCCACTACCGAAGTCGCTTCGGGAACCGTTCCCGACGTGACTGAATCGAGCGAAGTCGCCCCGGTCGAGGCGACAGTGACGGAACCGAGGGTGACCGGCGCCGCGGCGGGAGTCGCCCGATAACTGACCGTCACCGTGACCGGCCCCGCGTAAAGCGCGTTCACGTCGATCGCCGCGCTCAACCCGCCAGCCGAATTGGTAGCCACCGAAACCGAGTTGATCTCGAAAGGCGCCGCAAGCGTGCCGGCCCCGCCGTCGAGCGCCATGACGACCGCAAGCCCGAGGTCGTTCGAAACGACGAGCCGCGCCGCGTACGACGTGTTGCCGGCGAGCCCGCCCGCGGTCGCCGCGATGCCCGTGCCCGCCGCGACCGCCGCGACCGCCGACCGCGAAACGACGTTCGTGAACTCGCCGTCGTTCGCCACCTCCACCCAGGCGACCGCCGAGTGCGGCGTGCGACCATGCATGTCGGTGTCGCCGATCGAATCGAGGTCGAAGGCGAAGTCTAAATCGGTCCAGCCTGTGCGCGTCACCGCGAAAGCGCCGATGTGCGGCTCGCTCGTCGTCAGCTCGCCAAGAAGCTCCAGCTCCATCACGCCGAACGGAAAAGAATCCTGCACCGCGTTTTCAAGGTTGTAGGAATTTGTCGGCGTGAACTTGTACGCCACGTAGCGGACGCGTTTCGCCGCCGGCACTTCGTAGGTGAGCGCGCACCGCGCACGCGGCGGCGTCTTCTGCGTCGTGCCGGCCACCGGATACGTCTCCGGGTCGTCGAAATACGCCCAGCGGTTGGCGGAGGAGGCCGTCATCGTCACCGAGTCGATCTCCACCCAGTCGCCGCCGTCCTCGGTCCTGCCGTAAAGCGTCCACGCCGTCGGCGCCCGCGAGTTGGCGTAGCTGCTTATGCAGAGCTGGTGCAGACGGTAGCCGGTGAGCATCATCGCCCGGGACACGACGGCGTTCGCCGGCACCGCGATCTCCGCCGAAGCGCCGTTCTCCGCCAGCCAGCGGAGGTTGGCGTGGGCGGCCGTAGTGTTGTAGGTGTAGGTGGTGCCGTCGAAAATGTTCGTGCCGTAGATGCCGTACCCGCCCGTCACCGCGGCGCTCGTCTCTTCGTAGCGGAGCAGGTCGAAAAGCGACAACTCTTTGTACACCGGCGGCGCGTCGGGGTACCACCAGAGAAAACCCTTCGTGGTGCTGACCGCCTTGGTG
Organism: Kiritimatiellia bacterium; assembly: GCA_017652705.1. Classification (GTDB taxonomy): domain Bacteria; phylum Verrucomicrobiota; class Kiritimatiellia; order RFP12; family UBA1067; genus UBA1067. The sequence continues at coordinate 11,621 of JAGCAM010000042.1, forward strand.
CCGCCGCCGCCCATCGAAAGCCGCTGCACCGGCATCGGTTCGCCGGGGTGCGCCGCCCGGAAGTTCTCGCACTCCGCCGAAGTCATCTCCGACACCTCGCATTCCTCCTGCGCGGCGAGGTACGCCTCCCACCGCTCGTTCCACTTCGGCAGATAGTAGCACATTCCGGCGTGCCCGCCGAACGGATTGGTGATGATCACCACCGGCGGATCGCCGCGGAACCGCACCCACCTGAGCTGGCCGCAGCCGCCAAATATCTGGCTCACGTTGGGGAAGGTCGTATACGTCACAGGGAAAACCACGTTCGTCAGGCTGCTGCAGCCGTAAAAACTCCAATACCCGGAAGTCGTAATCGAACTGCCGGTCATGTCCACTTCCGACCAGGGCATATACCGGAAGTTGTCTCCGGTGAGTGAAGTGAACTTGGGAGAGCAGAGACAAAGTCTTGGTTTGCCTCCGAGCTTCCAGCTGTTCCAGGTCGGCGGGGTGGGGCCGTTGAGCGTCGCCGGCAGCAGCGGATGGAAGTTCGTCACCGACGCGTAAGCACCCGCGCCGAAAGTCGTAAGCGGCGCACCTTCGATGTCGAATTCGCCGATCTTCGTGGAGGCGATTATATCCTTGCCGATCGTAATCGCGCCGTGCAGCCGGGCGACGCCTTCAAGTTTCGCGCACCCGCTGAAGGCGCTGGCGCCGACGTTCGTAACCGAGTCGGGGAACTGCGGCGAAAAGGAGGCGAGCGAGTAGCAGTTCTGGAACGCGCTCGCCCCGATGCTTACGAGACCGGAAGGCAGCGTGACCTGCACGAGGTTGGTCGCCCCTTTGCAGGCGTTAGCGGCGATGCTCGCGACGCTGTCGGGGATGTGCAGTTCGGTGACGCCGAGGTTGGACTGGAACACCGCGGCGATTGATTTCACGTGGTAGAAGAAACCGGTGTCCGGGTCGATTACCGGCAGACGCAGGTTTATTATGCCGTCGCCGGCAGAAGTGACGCCGGAGAGGTTGAGCCCGCAGTCGACGCCCGCCGCGGCTGCGCACCGCAGCACCGCCGGGCCGAGGGTGATCGTGCCGGCGGCGGGCGAATAGAGCCACCGGCCGGAACCGTTGACGATGAAATTCGCGGTGAGCGTTGCCGGCGCGAGCGGCGTGAAAGTGACCGCGGCGGACGCGCTGACGCGCTGCGCCGCGGTCATCAGCGGGAACCCCGTCCACGCGGCGAAGCTGTTCGACGCCTCCGGCGTCGCCGAAAAAGTCAGCGTCGTTTCCGTTCCGGAGGTCACCCAGATTGAATTTGTCGCCCCCGCCGCGCCGCCGTTCACCGCCACCTCGCCGTTGCCGTTCGCAGCGAGGGCGATCCTGACCTCGCACCTGCCGGTCGTCTCGTTGTACCGATAGCCGTCCGGCCAGTCTTTACCTTCAAAACGCACCCGGTCGATCGCCGCGTTGAACGCGACTTCGTCCGCCGACAACACGCGGTTGTAGAGGCGCACCGCCCGGTAGATCACATTGTAGGGCCGGGTGCCGGTCGTCTGGACCAGCCCCACGCGACGGCTGTCGCTCGTGATCGTCGAACTCGTGACCGAACTCCTGTAGGCGCGCGTAACGCCGTTGAAATAGAACGTCGCGTTGTCCTTCGCCGTTCCCGGCACCGTGAACGCGACAGTCGTCGGCGTCCTCTGCTCGTCCACGGAATAAGCGTACCGTCCCCAGTCCTTCTTGCTCGTCGAATACTTGATCGGAAG
>JAGCAM010000043.1 GCA_017652705.1 Kiritimatiellia bacterium
CGTCTCCGCGGCTTTTTGCCGGTGGCCACAGAGGAGTCGCCATACCCGTTCCCATTCCGAACACGGAAGTCAAGGGCTCCATCGCCGAGGGTAGTGCGGGACCCGCCCGTGCGAGAGTAGGACGCCGCCGGCCCTTTTTGTCTCCGCCACCGGCGGAGACAAAAAGGAACCCACGGGAAATCTATTGACATGGGTGTTGAAAAAAATACATTTGCTTGCGCATTCGCGGTGATATGCGCAGTTGGCGCATCCCGCGCCGAAGTTGCCGGGCATTGCCCGTTCAACGCGCTCAGGTTCGGTTTCGGTTTCACCGCCCCCGGCAAATGGCCGGCTATGCGCGCGGCGATCGAGAAGAACCGCGCCGCGTTCGACGAGGTGTGGTTCTCCACCGGAATTTCCTATCCGCCGCTGGAATGGCACCGGTTGCATTCCGGCCGGTGCGCGGCGGCGGTGGCGGATCTGCGGCGGCTGGGAGTGGTGCCTTCGATCGAGATTCAGACAATTATCGGCCACGGCGACGATCTGCTCGCATCAGGTGATTGCAGCGGTCAGACATGGGGAACATGGACCGGATGCGACGGTACCGCCGCCAAACACGCCGCCTGCTCGCGGGATCCGCGGCTCGCCGCTTATTTCGTCCGCGTGGCGGAGATATACGCGGAATGGAGGCCTGGTTCGATGTGGATAGACGACGACGTTACGCTGCGCAACAGGGCGCCGATGAATCCGGCGAGGGCGTTGGACGGGTGTTTCTGCGACAGGTGCGTTTCGGCTTTTTCGGCCGCGGAGGGGAAGCGGTGGACGCGCGCGGAGCTTGAGAAAGCGCTGCGATCGGACAAGCAGGTTGCCGGGAGGTGGTGGGATTTTCAGGCGGGGTCGCTCGCGGAACTCGCCGGCGGGATTGTGCGGGCGGCGCACGCGGTTTCGCCGGAGACGCGTTTCGGCTATCAGTTCGGCGGCACGTGGGCGAAGCAAATCGTCGAAGCGATTCACGCCGCCGGCGGGAGCCCCGTGCGTCTGCGTCCGGGCGCCGGCGCGTACTGGGACACCAACCCATTTGATCAGTTGGAAAAAGCGTATTACCTACAGGTTCTCGTGCGCAAGTACGGCGAAATCGGCTGCGCGGGGGAGGTCTGCCCTGAAATCGAAACATGTCCTCGCACGTTTTCGTGCAGAACGCCCCAGGGCGTCATTCTCGAAGCGTTCGAGAACCTCGCGCTCGGTATGGATTTTCTCAGCATGTTCATCGCTGATACGCGCGGGGGCGAGGATGTGGCGTACTACGCTGACAGGCTGTTCCCGAGGCTGGCTGAAGCGAACGGTTTTCTGAAGGCTTACCGAGATGCCTCGGAGGGTGCGTCGCCTTGCGGTTTCACCGTGCCGGGCGGGATTCCTCCGCCGCTCGTCGCCTGCCGCGGCATTCCGGTGGCCGCCGGCAAGTGCATTTCGCTCGGTGAGCTGCCCGACGTCGGGTCCATACCGGTGCGGACGGCCGGCTCGGGGTGGGTGAAAGGCAAAGGTCTCCACACCAGGATAATGCAGATAGCGGCCGGGCCTGCGCTCATCTCTTTCGCAGAGAAATGCGACGAGGCGAGCGGCGGGAGGACTCCGGTCATGTTCGGGGGGCCGGTCATGGCGTGGGTGATGCCGCGCGTTGCACCGGACGGCGCGTTGAAGACCGTGGCGGTGGTCAATGCGTCGATCGACCGTCAGGAGCCGGTCGCGGTGAAGCTCAGGGGAGCGGGCGGCGCCAGGATATTCTGGCGCACGCCGGAAGGTTCGCGCGAGTTGCGGGTCGCCGGGTGCGCCTCCGCCGTCGAGGTGGAATTGCCGCGCATAGGCGCTTGGCAGTGCGGTTTTATCGAAGTTCGCCATTGACTTTCGGCCCTGGAATTTGATATACTCCGCACCAAATGTCAAACAAGGCGAGATAGCTCAGTTGGTAGAGCGCAGGACTCATAAGCCTAAGGTCAAGGGTTCGATCCCCTTTCTCGCCACCATCCCGAAATGAAATCCCGTCTGCCGTTTCCGATACTCCATGAAGATTCCGATTTGATCGTAATCGACAAGCCGGCGGGCATGCTGACGACGCGCACGCGGGCGAAAGAAACCAGTACGGCGGAGGAACGTCTCAACGACTATGTGCGCAAGGGTCAGCGCCGGAGCCGCCGCCGGGTGTGGCTGGTGCACCGTCTCGACCGCGGCACGAGCGGCGTGATGATGTTCGCGAAGAGCGAAGCGGTGGCGGAGCGGTTCCGTTCCGCCTGGAGCGAACTCACCGAAAAGACGTATCTGGCGGTCGTCGAAGGGGATCCGGGCGGGGGCGGCGTTTTCGAGTCTTATCTGCGTGACGACGAGCGGACAATGAAGGTGCGGAGTGTGAAAGATTCCCGTTGCGGCAAGTTCGCGCGCACGGAATGGAGGAAGCTTTCGGAGCGCAAAGGTTTCACGCTGGTGGAGGTGGCGCTGAAGTCTGGGCGGAAGAACCAGATAAGGGTGCATTTCAGCGAGGCGGGGCATCCGGTGGCGGGCGACGTGAAATACGGTGCGCGCGCCGCGCCGAGGCTTTTTCTGCATTCGGCGAGGCTCAGGTTCAGACATCCGGGCACCGGCGAATGGATGGAATTCGATTCGCCGGCCGAATTCGACTGGAGGGGGGAGACGCGGTGAACGCGTTGTTTTTCGACATCGACGGCACGCTATTCGACACGAAGGCCGATCTGGCGGCCACGGTGAACCACGCGCGGCGCGATCTGGGGCTGGCCGAGTGGCCTGAAGACCGGATCGTCGCCAATGTCGGGCGCGGGGCGAAACACCTGCTGGTCAACAGCGTGCCTGAATGTCTCGGACCGGAGGCGTCAATGCCGCGGGGGTACGAGGAGCTCCGCGCGATTTTTCTCGGGCGGTACGCCGAACACTGCTGCGAGCGGGTGGCGCCGTACCCCGGGGTGCGGCGGACGCTGGACGAGCTGCGCGACCGCGGCTGGCTGATGGGGGTCAACACCAACAAGCCGAACTTCGCGGTGAAAATGATTCTCGAGAAGTTCGGTTTCACGCGGTATTTCGGTTCGGCGGTGGTGGCCGGCGGCGACGGTTTCGAACTCAAGCCGAGTGCGCAGCCGCTGCACGAGTGCGCTTCGCGCCTGCGTGGGCACCGGCTTTCACCGCAGGACTGGATGGTCGGCGACAACTGGACGGACATGCAGTGCGCGTCGGCGGCCGGGATAAAAGGCGCGTTCTGCACTTTCGGCTTCGGCCAACTCCAGGGGGCGCGGTTCAACGTGAAAATCGGGCGGATCGAAGAATTGCTGCGCCACTTGAAAGCAGAGGACTGAATTTGATATAATACACCGAAATTTCAGTTGAAAGGAAGACAATCATGAAGATGACATGGCAGCCGTCGAGGATCAAGCGTAAACGCAAGATCGGTTACCGCGCCCGCAAGGCGACGAAAGGAGGGCGCAAAGTGCTTGCGTCTCGCCGCGCCAAGGGGCGCAAGCGCCTTACGCAGGTATAAGGTAGCTTTGATGTCCACGCGACTCCCCGGGGCGAGGTACAGGCGTATCTTCGACCGGGGGCGTTCCGTAAAGGGACGTCTCCTGGCGGCGTGGTATCTTGAATCGCCGGACGCCGACCGCATGGCCGGCGTCGTCGTTTCAAAGCGGAGTTTCCACGACGCGGTGGCGCGCAACCGCGCCAAGCGGCTGATGCGCGAGGCGTTCAGGCTGCTGGTCAAAGCAGGTTGCATGCCGGAGAATACGGAGTGGGTTTTCGTGGCGAGGAGCGCGATGGGCGGCAAGAAATGCTCCGATGTGGCTGAGGAGATGAAATGGTGCGCAAGGCGCTTGTCGCGGCGGTGAGGGGATACCAGGTCGTGCTCGGCCCGTCGATGGGCGGGGTGTGCCGGTTCGAGCCGAGTTGTTCGAATTACATGATCGAGGCGCTCAACTCGCACGGGGCGGTGAAGGGTCTGCTGCTGGGGCTTTGGCGGTTGCTGCGGTGCCACCCGTTCGGCGGGTACGGGTACGATCCGGTGCCGCCGAAAGGGCGGTGGAAAAACGATTTTGAGAGGGACGCTAAATGAACAAGACGGAAAAACTGATTTCTTTGCTGCTGGGCGCGGTTCTGGTCTGGTATCTCTTCAGCGAGAGCAACCGCGCCAAGCGGGAGGCGGCGAATCGCCCGCAGCCGCCGCAGTCGGTGTCGACCAATGCGGCGGCGGTTCCGCCGGCGGGGGGGACGGCGGCGGTCGCCGAAAAAGCGGCGGTCGCGGCGGAAGCCGCCGCGAAAGAGCCGCCGGTCGAAATGCACGACACGTTCATTTCGATTTCCAACGCCGACGAAGTGGTGACTTTCGCGGCCAACGAGCGGGGGGCGTCCGTGAAGAGCGTTACGCTGCTCGGCTACGCGCGCGGCGCCGGCGCGGTGTCGGCGGAAAATCCGCCGGTGGAACTTGATTTCGGCGAGAGCGGCGGGAGGGCGCTTGAACTGCGCGGCGTCGCCGGGCCGGCCGAGGGCGAGAAGGCCGAGTTCTTCGCCGATTCGCCGACGAGCGTAGTCTACCGCACTTCGCGCATGACGCGGCGCTTCTCGTTGGCGGGGGGCTACGTGATCGCGATGGAAGAGACGTTCGCCGCCACCGGCGGGGCGCACACCGTCGGCATCGGGTGCATGGGCATGGGCAGTTCGAAGAACGATCTGCTTTCGGTGGACAGCATGGCGCTCGACGCCGGCAAGGGCAAACCCGGGGTCATCCACCACGGCGACGATGATTCGCCGCTCAAGCCGTACCTTGTAGGCGGTCTGGCCGGCGGCTGCAGCGGCGCGAAAAACGCGGCGGGCATGCCGCGGTCGGTGAAAGTCGGGTATCCGGGCGCGCAGACATGGCTTGCCGCCAAGAACAGGTTCTTCGTGGTTGCGCTCGCTTCGTGCGACCAGCTGAACGGAGGTTTCAGCGCAGTGATCGACCGCGACACCGCCAAAAGCGCCTATGCGCCGGAGAGACTGTCGGCGGCGGTTGAATTCGGGGAGCTGCCGCGCAGACGGTCGGCGGTATTCTACGCCGGGCCGAAGAAACAGCATCTGCTCTGGAATCTCGGCATGAAGGACGTCATGGAGTTCGGCATGTGGCGGTGGCTCTGCTACCCCCTGGTGTGGGTGCTCAACCTGTTCAACGATTTAATACCCAACTACGGCGTGGCGATAATTCTGCTGACGATTCTCGTGAGGATCATGTTCTGGCCGCTCACCCGCAAGTCGACGGAGGGCATGAAGAAGATGCAGGAAATCCAGCCCCTCATGAAGGAACTGCAGAAGAAATTCAAGGACAATCCCCAGCGGCTGCAGCAGGAGACCTGGGCGCTCTACAAGGAGAAGAAGGTCAATCCGCTGAGTTCCTGTCTGCCGATGCTCATACAGATACCGGTGTTCATCGCCCTGTTCAACGTGCTGCGGTCGGCGGTGGAGCTGCGGTACGCGCCGTTTCTGTGGATCGGGGATCTGTCGGAGCCGGAAGCGCTCTTCGCGGACTGGTTCCCTTTCGGGGGGCTGAATCTGCTGCCGATACTGATGGCGGTAACGACGGCGCTGCAGAGCGCGTTCACCCCGACCTCCGGCGACGCGAAGCAGCAGCGGATGATGATGATCTTCATGCCGGCGATGATGCTGGTGATGTTTTACTCGTTTCCGTCGGCGCTTTCGCTGTACTGGTTCCTGTCGAACATCTTTTCGATCGTGCAGATGTGGCTGATCCGCCGCGAAGCCGCGAAGAAGCAGAATGCCGCGTCGCCCGAGATCATCGAGCCGGTGCAGACGCGGCAGATGCGCCGGCACCGGTGAAGGGCGGCGCGGACAGTGGTTTCGGAGGGCGGCGGAGTGGCAGAGCAACGCGAGAACGACCAGAAAACGGCTGCGTCGCGCAAGACGGCCAAACTGAAGAACAGACTGCTCGCCCCGGTCGAATGGCTCGGCATCGCCGCCGGGCTGTGCATCATGCCCTGGCTGCCGCGCCGGGCGCTTTTCCCGCTGTGCGACTTGATTTCCCGCGTCATGTACATTTTCGACCGTCGCGGCAGGCGCCGGGCGCTTGAAAATCTGCGCATCCTGCGCGGCGAGTACAGGAATTTCCCGGATGTCGTGTTTTTCAATCCGGACGCCGCGCCTTACGACCCTTCGCCGGGCGAGGAGCGGATCGTGCGCCGTTCGTACCGCAACATGAGCCGCACGGTGGGTTACGCTTTCTGGACGTGTTTCAGGGCGCGGGCGCGCTGCGCGGCCACCGGCGTCATGTGCGAGGAGGGCAGAAAGTTTCTTTCCGGGAACCGCCCGGTGGTGACGGTGTCGGGGCATATCGGCTGCTGGGAACTGCTCTCGCAGCTGGCCTTTCTCGAAGGGCACGGCATGATGTCGGTCGCCAAGGACATCGGAACCCCCGGCATGACGGCTCTGCTCATGAAAGCGAGACGCTCGATCGGGCAGGAGATCGTCCGGGCGGAGGGGGCTTTCCGCCCGCTGATGCAGGGTCTCCGGCGGGGTCTTTCGCTCGGGCTGCTGGTGGACCAGAGCGTGTCGCCGAAGCGCGGCGGCGTGTGGGTGAAGTTTCTGGGGATGCCTATGTCGGTCTCCGCGGCGCCCGCCTTTTTCGCCGCGAAGGGCATGGCGCCGATCGCGGTGGCCTGGTCGCGGCCCTTGAAAGACGGGCGGTACCGCTGCGAGGTGGTGGACGTGATTTCCGCCGCGGAGGCGCGCGACGTGTGGGCTACCACCCAGCGGTGCGCCGCCGATCTCGAGCGCGTCGTGCGCCGGCACCCCTCGTGCTGGGTGCTCAACTACAATTTCTTCAGCAATCTGCCGCGGCCGGAGGATCTGGTGAAGTTGAAGGCGAAACTCGCGGGCGCGAAATGAGCGATTATGTGGTATAATAGAAACGCATGAACAACATTCTCTGTCTCAAGTGGGGTGACCTTTATTCGGCGGAGTACGTGAACCGGCTCCACCGCGGGGTTAAAATGCATTTGCACCGCCCGTTCCGGTTCGTCTGCGTCACCGACGACCCGACGGGGCTGGAAGACGGGGTGGAGAGCGCGCCGGTGCCGCCGAAGCCGCCGGGCATGGAATTCAACGACCAGTACACCGCCTGGCCGAACATCTATCTGAAACTGTGCGTGTTCGAGAAGGGGTTCGCCGGGCTGGAGGGGCCGACCCTGTTTCTCGACATCGACCAGATAGTGACCGGCGATCTCGACTGCTTTTTCGACTACCTCCCGGGCGAGTTCTGCATAATCCACAACTGGGTGGAATTCAGAAAGAGGCTGTTCCGCAAAGTCCCGTTCTGCGGCAATTCAAGCTGTTTCCGTTTCGAAGCCGGCGCGGCAAGCGACCGGATTTACCGGAAGTTCCTGTCCGAACTGCCGACCGCGCTCGACTACAACGTGTTCTGCACCGAGCAGAATTACATGACGCACGCGGTCGGGCCGGCGAACATCCGTTTCTGGCCGGACAATTTCGTTCGCTCCTTCAAGCGGTCGTGCGTCCGGCCGTGGCCGCTGAACCACCTGCTGCCGCCACGGCTGCCGCGCGACACGAGAATACTGTGCTTCCACGGCAACCCCACGCCGACGGAGGCGATCGCTGGCTACCGCGGGCGGCATCTCAACACCTGGACCAAGCCGGCGCCGTGGGTTAAGACGCTCTGGGAGAAATGAAGATGCTCAAAACCTATCTCGTCAACATGGACTGGAACCCGCAGCGGCTCGCCTTCATGAAGGAGCAGCTCGACCGTTTCGGCATTGAATTCGAGAGGTTTCCCGGAATCGCCGGGGCGAGTTTCAAGGGGGCCGCGCTCAGAAAGGTTTTTTCGCCGGTCCGTTCGCTGATCGCGCTGCGCAAGAAAATGACCGCGGGGCAGCTCGGCGACACGCTCTCGCATCTTGCCATCTACCACAAGATGATCGACGGCGGCGTGCCCGCGGCGCTGATTTTCGAAGACGACGGCGTGCTGGCTCCGTTTTTTCCGAAGCAGGTGGAGGAGGTGGAGAAGTTTCTCGACCCCGCAAAGCCGCAGGTTTTTCTCTTCGACGGCTACGGCACCGACATCGACGAGAGCACCCCGCCCGGCATCCGCCCGGCTAAAAATGCATGGTGCACCGAATGCTACATCTGCACCCTGGCCGCGGCGAAACTGCTTGTGGCGAAAAACGAGCCGGTGGTGGTTGTCTGCGACAGCTGGAAGCGTTTCCGCCGGTGGTTCGGTCTTGAACTCTACCACGTCGTGCCGCTCGCCGTCACGCAGGCCGACGCCAGATTCGGCAGCGACATTCCGGTCGAGGAGAAGGTCGGCAGCTGGCTTGTGCGGCAGATTCTCTGGATTATCGACTTCTTTCTCATCAAAATCACCGGCAGATGAACATCGACGTTAAAATGCTCGCAGGGCGGCTGGCGGACCGCATGCGGCTCGTGTCTTTCGAACTTACGCCGGTTCATGCGCACTGCGCCTGGCCGGTTTTCAAGGGGATCGCCGAAGGCACGACGCCGGTTTTCGTGAAACTCACCGAGCGCGACGCCGCCGAACGTTCGCTGGCTTTCCTCGCCGCCGCTTCCGGCGTCTGCCCCTTTCTGCCGAAGCCGGTCATGAAGGAAGCGCTAGAGTTCGAAGGCCTCGCCGCGATCTGCACGGAGTGGAAGGAGGCCGTGCACGTCAACGCCGAAGACATGACCGAGGGGCAGCTCGGGGCGTTCGCCGAGGGCTGCCGTCTGCTGGCGAAGGCGCTGTCGGAATACCGCGGGCGCATCGTGCCGCTGTCCGACGAAGATTCGCCGGCGCGGCAGTACGACGAATTGCGCTGCTATTCGCTGCGGCATCCAATCGCCGGCCGCCTCATACGGCCGCTCCTGGAAATTCCCGAACGGGAGCGTTCCTACGGCGGCCGCCGGCTGACCGCGGTGCACGGCGATCTGCAGCCCAGAAACTACGGGTTCGACGGCGACCGTTTCGCGGCGGTTTTCGACACCGATGACATAACCGAAGGCATCGCCTGCGAAGACCCCGCCTACGCGTTCACGGAGCGCGTCCGCCGGGCGGAACTTTCGGCGCAGTCGCGGCGGCGGCTCGCCGACATGTTCTGCCGCATGGCGGAAATGTCCCCCTGGCCGAAGGAAGACTGGATTTTCGCTTTAAACCGCGCGCGTCTCAGAATCGCCGCGCGCCGGCTCGCCAGGCATCCGGACGCCGCGTTCGTCGCTTTCGACATCCGCCGCCGCGACGCACCGCTACGAAATTTCTCCGACTGCGTGCGCAGGCGGTTTTTTTTGGTATAATAAAAGGAAAATCTTTTTGCAACGGGAGGTACGATGAAGATCACCGATGAGCAGCTGAGACTGGCGGCGGACACCATACGCTGTCTCTGCGCCGACACTGTCGAAAAGGCCAAATCCGGTCATCCCGGCGCGGCGATGGGCATGGCCGATCTCGCCGCGACGCTTTGGCTGAAGCATTTCGCCTTCGATCCGGCCGACGTCACGTGGGGCAACCGCGACCGGCTGGTGTTTTCCGGCGGGCACGCTTCGGCGCTCGTGTACGCCCTCGCCCATCTTTCGGGCACGGGCGGTCTTTCGATCGAAGAGCTGAAGAACTTCCGCCAGTTCGGCAGCCGCTGCGCCGGGCACCCCGAGCGCGGGCTGACGCCCGGCGTGGAGGTCACGACCGGGCCTCTCGGTCAGGGGTTGGCGATGGGCGTCGGTCTCGCGCTCGGCGCGAAGATGAAGAACCGTACGAACCGCACGTGGGTGTTCTGCGGCGACGGCGACATGGAAGAAGGCGTCAGCCACGAGGCGGCGTCGTTCGCCGGGGCGATGCGCGTCGGCGGTCTCGTGGTGATTTACGATTTCAACGGCATCCAGATCGAAGGCGCCGTCACCGACACCAACCGCGACGACGCCAAGGCGCGTTTCCTCGCGTACGGCTGGAAGGTTCTCGAAACCGACGGTCACGACTTCGCCGGAATGGAAAAGGCGCTGCGCAAGGCCGAGAAAATCGCCGACGCGCCGGTTCTCCTCATCGCGAAGACGGTGATCGGCAAGGGTGCGCCGTCCAAAGCCGGCACCAGCGAATGCCACGGCGCGCCGCTCGGCGCCGAGGAAGTCGCCGCCACCAAGCGGGCGCTCGGCTTCGACCCCGAAAAAAGCTTTTACGTCCCGCAGGAGGTGTACGACCTCTTCTCCGCGCGCGCGGCGTTCTGCCACCGCCGGCGCAACAAAGACGTCAAGGCCGAGAAGTCCCTCGCCAGAACGGAGACGCCGCCGGAGCCTGTCACCAGAGAGCGGCTCATGGCCGCCCTGCCGAAGTTCGACCCCGAAAAGCCCGTCGCCACGCGTTCTGCGAACGGCACGGTCATGAACGCGCTCGCCGACGTGTTCGTCGATCTCGTCGGCGGCTCCGCCGATCTCGAGGGCTCCAACAAAACCGGGCTCAAAAAACACGGCTGGATCGCCCCCGGCGATTTCTCCGGACGCAACTTCCACTGGGGCGTGCGCGAACTCGCGATGTCGGCGATGGTCAACGGCCTTACCGCCTACGGGAACATGCGCGCTTTCGGCGCGACGTTTTTCGTGTTTTCCGACTACTGCCGGCCGGCGATACGGCTCGCGGCGATCATGGGGCTGCCGTCGATTTTCGTATTCTCGCACGACAGTTTCTACGTCGGCGAAGACGGCCCCACGCATCAGCCGGTCGAACAGCTTGCGGCCTTGCGGACAATCCCCAACGTTACGACGTTCCGTCCGGCGGACGCGAACGAAACCGGCTACGCCTGGGTGGAAATGCTGATGAACGTCTCCGGGCCGAGCTGCATCATGACGACGCGGCAGAATCTGCCGGTGCTGGAAGGCACGTCCGCCGAAGGCGTGGCGAAAGGCGCCTACTCCATCTGGCAGGCCGGCGAACAGAACGGCGAAACCCTGCTTTTCATCGCGACCGGCAGCGAGGTCGCCCTCGCGATCGGCGCGGCGAAACGCATTTGGGAGGAATCCCGGCACGCGGTGCGCGTGGTTTCCATGCCTTCGATGGAGCGGTTCCTGGCGCAGAAATGCACGTACCGCGAATATGTCGTGCCGGAACGGATGACCAGGCGGGTGATCGTCGAGGCTGGTTCTCGGTTCGGCTGGGACCGTTTCCGCCTCGATTTCAAGACCACGAGATTCATCACGCGCGACGATTTCGGCGCGTCCGGCCCGTGCAAGGTTCTGGAACGCGAGTTCGGCTTCACCGTCGACAACGTTCTGGCCGCCGCCAGAGAACTGATATGAAAAAGACTCTGCTTGCGATTTTCGCCGCCGCGCTGTGCTCCGCGGCGGCCGTGGCCGACAACGCCGACGTCGTGACGGCCAGAATTCTGGCCAATGTCGCCAAATTGAAGGCGGCCGATCCCGAAGCGGTGCCGATGGCGTTCTGGGACTTCGACGGCACGATTATCAAAGGCGACGTTTCGGACGGGCTGGTGGAAAACGGCCGCGTCGCCTTCAAGGGGCTCGTGCAGCGCACCATCGAGAGCGGTTTGTCGCCAGTCTACGCCTCCGTCGGCGGGTGGGACCGCTTCCGGGCCGACTACGCGCGTTTCCGCGAAATCGGCTGCTGGCTGGCGTGGCCGTACCTCGCCCAGATATACGCCGGGGCGGTTTCGGCCGACATCGACGGCTTCTGCAGGCGGGAATACACCGCCGTCTACCGCAAGTGGTATTTCGCCTTCTCGGTGAAGGTGATGAAGTCGCTCGCGGCGGCGGGCGTCGAGAACTGCATTATTTCCGGCAGTCCGGAAGCGTATGTGCGCAACGCGGCGGACACGGTCGGTGTGCCGCGCTGCCGCATCCGCGGCATCAGGGTGGCGGAACCGGGCGGCCGTTTCACCACCCGGCTCTTGTATCCGATGCCGTTCGAGGAAGGCAAGATAGAGAATCTCCGCGAGATTGTAGCGGCCCGGCCCCACGGCGTGGCGATCGCCGGGTTCGGCAACAGCTACCGCAACGACGCCCCGTTCATGCGCTACATCGTCGCGCAGCCTTCGCTGCCGGGCGGAGCGAAGGGCACCGCCGTGATGATCAACGGCGCCAACCCGGTCCCCGGCTACGCGGAACATTTCATCTGCATCGAAGAGACCCGCGTGGTCGGCGAATAGCGTCCGCTTCCGAACCCGAACGGGCATTCCCTGCGGGGATGCGTCCTTCATCCCCGCATGCCCGCAGTCGCTGCGCTGGTGCCCTGGGCATTGATAGAACGGCGGCGGTTTGATATACTTGTCCAAATCCTAAAACCAGAAAGGTCAGTGCAAGATGAGAGTTACAACGTTGATTCTGACGGCGGCGGCGGCGGCCGCCGGCTTTGCGGCGGATAATGCGGTCGTCCCGGAATGGGAAAATCTCGCCGTCAATTCCGTCAACAGGCTTCCCGCGCGCACCTACTCGATGCCCCTCGCCGACGAAAAAGCCGCGCTCACCGACGCGATCGAGCCTTCGACCCCCTACAAGCTTTCGCTCAACGGCGAATGGAAGATTTCCTGGGCGGGCAACCCCGATCTGCGCGTGAAAGACTTCTGGAAAGCCGGGTTTGACGATTCCGCCTGGTTCAAAATCGACGTTCCGAGCTGTGTGGAGATGCGGGGGTTCGGCTCGCCCGGTTACGTCAACGTGCGTTATCCGCACGCCAACAAGTGGCCCAGAATCCTCGACCGCGAAACCGAGAAGGCGGACTACAACCCGGTGTCGAGCTACCGGCGGTCGTTCAAGGTGCCGGCGGAATGGAAGGACCGCGACGTGATACTGCGCTTCGACGGCGTGTATTCGGCGTACTACGTCTGGGTGAACGGGCAGTTCGCCGGTTACGCCGAAGACTCCAAGCTGCCGTCCGAATTCGACATCACGAAATTCCTGACCGAAGGCGAGAACCAGCTCGCGGTGGAGGTCTACCGTTGGTGCGACGGCAGCTACATCGAGGATCAGGACATGTTCAGGTACTCCGGCATTTACCGCGACGTGACGCTCTGGGCGAAGCCGCGGGACGGCATCTGGGATTTCAAGGTCAACACGTGGAACGACGGACGCATTGAAGTGAAGGGTATCGACGGCGAATGGACGGGAGCGCTTTACGACGCCGACTTCCTGAAGGTGGCGGAGCTTTCTTCTTCTGCAGCGCAGCCGGTGGTGCTGAAGACGCTCAACCTCTGGTCGGCCGAAAAGCCGTATCTGTACACGCTGGTGCTGAAGAAGGGGGCGGACATCCGGGCGAAGCGCGTCGGTTTCAAGACGCAGACCCTGGCCGGCAACGTTTTTCTCGTGAACGGCATGAAGGTCAAGTTCAAAGGCGTCAACCGCCACGAGTGCAGCGCCGACAATGGCAGGTCGGTGTCGCTCGAGGAGATGACCGAGGACGTGAAATTGATGAAGCGCTACAACATCAACACGGTGCGCACGTGCCATTATCCGGATCATCACCTGTGGTACGATCTGTGCGACCGTTACGGCATATACGTGGTGGCGGAGGCGAACATCGAGGCTCACGAGCCCGGTTATGGCGACAAAGGTCTCGGAAGGTTCCCCGAATGGAGCCATTCAATCGTGGAGCGGAACGAGCGCAACGTCGTTTTTCACCGCAACAACCCGTGCGTGACGATGTGGTCGATGGGCAACGAGACCGGGCACGGAGTTTGCTTCACCCAGGCGATAGCGGCCGTGAAAGCGGCCGATCCGACGCGGCCGGTGCACTGGGAGCGCGGCAACGAGGCGGCCGACGTCGATTCCTCCATGTATCCGACGGTTGAGTGGCTGGACCGGCGCGGCAGGCTCGGCGACGTCGCCGCCGGCTCGGCCGGGGCCGGTGATCTGGCGATGCCCGGGCAGACGGCGGGCAAGGTGTTTTTCCTGTGCGAATACGCGCACGCGATGGGTAACGCGATCGGGAATTTTCATGAATACTGGGACGTGTTCTACAAATACGACTCGCTCGCCGGCGGGTGCATCTGGGACTGGGTCGACCAGGCGGTCTGGAAGTACACTGACAGGGTGGATCCGAAGACCGGGGCTCGAGAGAGGTATCTCGCCTACGGCGGCGATTTCGACGAGACGCCGAACGACGGCCCGTTCTGCTGCAACGGGGTGGTCGGCCCGCTGCGCGAGGTGACGGCGAAGCTGGTCGAAGTCGGCCACGTGTACCGCAATCTCGTGGTGACGCGGTCAGAGCTTGAAGGCGACAACGGCTACGCCGTCGTGTTCGATCTCGTCAACCGCCACTGCTTCACCCGCGCCGACGAATTCCTCGGCGTGTGGCAGGTCCGCGAGAACGGGGTGGTCACGAAGGGCGGTGCGTTCGAGACTCCGGCGCTCGAGCCGCTTTCGCGCTGCCGGTTCACCGTGCCGGGGCTGGCCGAAGCGCTTGCGCAGTCCGCGGCGGGCGCCGAACTTTTCGTCGACATCGAGTTCCGCACGAAGACGGGGACGGTTTGGGCCGACAAGGGGTGGACGGTTTCGAGAAACCAGATCGCGGTGTCCGGCCCGTGGAAATTCAACGGCGGAGTCGAGGCGGCGCGGCCGCAGTTCGAGGCCGGGGAGAAGACGCTGACGGTCAGGGCCGGCGGTACGCGGGCGGTGTTCTGCCGCGACACCGGCACGCTTTCGGAGCTGGAGATGAACGGCGTGATGGTGCTGAAAGACCCGGCGCCCGGGATCGCGGCGGGGCCACAGTTCACGTGCATTCGTGCGTTCACCGACAACGACTGCTGGATGCGCGAGGGTAAATACTGGGCGATGCCGGGCAGGGTCGGGTTTTTCTCCACCGGGCTCAGCCAGCTGCGCCACCACGCCAGGCCGATTGTGGTCGACGGCGATTCGGTCAAAGTCACGACCGAGGTGACGGGTTCGAAGTCGGGCGGCTTCACGCACGAGGCGGTGTGGACGTTTTCCGCGGACGGCGCGGTGTCGGTGGCGAACTCGGTTACGCCGCACGGCACGATGCCGCCGGCGCTGCCGCGCATGGGGCTTTCCCTGAAGCTCGACAAGTCGCTGGAGACGATGCGGTATTACGGGCGCGGGCCGAGGGAGAATTACATCGACCGTCTTACGGGGTCGTTTCTTGGCGTATGGAAGTCGACGGTGACCGAGCAGTACGAAGCGTACGTGCGGCCACAGGACAACGGGTACAAGTGCGACGTGCGCTGGGTGGAGTTCACCGACGCGAAAGGCGCCGGGGTGAGGTTCTCGGCTTCGGAGCCGTTGTTCGTGCAGGCGTTGCACTACGGAGTGGAGGATCTGGAATTCGCCCGCCACCGCAACGGGCAGAAGAGATACTGTGCGCAGCCGGTGAAGCGCGGGGAAGTCTGTCTCAATCTCGACGTTCGCCAGCTCGGTCTCGGCGGGGCGAGCTGCGGTCCGGCGCCCATGAAGAAGTACATTTTCCCGATCGAACCCGTGAAGTGGGCGTTGAAAATCGAAGCGGTGAAGTAAGACGGGCCGGTGCCGTTTTTGGTATAATACCGGTATGAATCTGCTTGAAGAGTTGGAGGCGCGGGGGCTCGTCGACGCGCTGACGGATCCCGGGATCGGCAAGGCGCTGGAGAGGCCGATGACGGTGTACTGCGGGTTCGACCCGTCGGCGCGTTCGCTGCAGGCCGGCAATCTCGTCTCGATGATCGTGCTGAGGCGCTTTCAGCTGGCCGGTCACCGGGTGATCGCGCTCGTGGGGGGCGCGACCGGGCTCATCGGCGATCCGTCGGGCAAGTCGGCCGAACGCAACATGCTCACGGTGGCGCAGGTCGAGGAGAACAAGCGCGGCATCCGCGAAAACCTCTCGCGCGTTCTCGATTTCGACGGCCCGAACGCGGCGGTGATGGTCGACAACTACGAATGGTACAAAGGCATTTCGGCGATCGAGTTCCTCCGCGACATTGCGATTAATTTCAGGGTGCCGCAGATGCTCGCCAAAGAATCGGTCAAGAAGCGGCTGGAAGCGAGCGAAGGTGCGCTCACGTTCACCGAATTTTCGTACCAGATTCTTCAGGGCAACGATTTCCTGCACCTTTTCGACGGATACGGCTGCCGGCTGGAGGTCGGCGGGGCTGATCAGTGGGGCAACATAACCGCCGGCACCGATCTTGTGCGCAAGATGCGCGGCGAAACGGCGTTCGGGCTGACGTTTCCGCTGCTGCTTGATTCGTCGGGCAGAAAATTCGGCAAGTCGGAGGGCAACGCGCTTTTTCTCGACGCGTCGATGACCCCGGTTTTCGACTGGTACCAGTATTTTCTGCGCGCGGCCGACGCCGACGTGATACGCTACCTGAAGGTTTTCTCGATGCGGCCGCTCGATGAAATCGCGGGGCTGGAGGCGGAGATGGCCGCGCATCCAGAGGCGCGCGTCCCGCAGAAGGCGCTCGCGGAGGAGCTGACGCGCCTTGTCCACGGCGAAGAAGGTCTCGCCAGGGCGCGCGCGGCGACGGAGGCGCTTTATTCGAAGAAGTCGCCTTCCGACGCGGCGAATTCCGCCGACGTGCCGAGCGCCGCGGTCCGGGCGGAGGACTGCATCGGCAAACCGGTGTTCGCCGTCGCCGCGGAGGCCGGCATGTTCAAGTCGAAGGGCGAAGCGCGGAGGATGGCCCGGCAGGGAGGGCTTTCGCTCAACGGCGAAAAGATCGACGACGCGCGTCTGTTCGCCGCCGGCGACGTCGCCGACGGCGGGGTGGCGGTGCTCAGAAGCGGCAAGAAGAACTATTTCGTGCTCAGGTTTTGAAAACGATAGAGAGAGACGTCTTCGGGTCGTTCCTGTCGAGCTTCGTGCTCGCGTTTCTGGTGCTCAGCTTCGTGCTGACCATCGGGTTGCTCGTGCAGATCGTCGGGTTCATCATGGACGGCGTGCCGATGTCGCTCGTCGGGGAGTTCTGCCTGGTGTCGCTGCCGGAGACGCTGCAGTGGTCGATGCCGCTTTCGCTGCTGGTGAGTTCGGTGCTGGTGTTTTCGAGACTGTCGGCCGACAGCGAGATTTCCGCCATGCGGGCGTGCGGCATCAACATCCTTTCGGTGATGAAGTGGCCGGTGCTGTTCGGGGCGCTCTGCACGCTGCTGGGCTTCTGGGTGAACAACGAAATCGTGCCGCGCGGTCACGAGGTGCGGCGGACGCTCAAGGCGAAGGTGTCGGTCAAAACCGGGCTGAGCGTCCTCGAACCGGGGCGCATAATCGACGATTTCCCGAAAGTGAAGATGTATTTCGGCCGGAAGAGCGGCAACTGGGTCTACGACCTCGCGGTGCTCGACTATTCCAACCCCAAAGTGGACAGGCTGATTACCGCCGACAAGGCGCTCGTGCGCCAGAACGGCGCGGACATCGACTTCGAACTGTATCACATGACGGTCGATCCGGTCGACGAAAAGCGCATGACGATGGCGAGGGCCAACCGGTTCGTCTATTCGATGAAGAACGTGATAAAAGATTCCGAATACACCAAGCGGGTGAAGGATTACAGGTTTTTCGAGACGCTCGAGCGGATACGCGGCATGGCGGACTTCGCGGCGAAGGTCAAGGGCGGCGGCAAGATGGACCAGAAGCGGCGCGACATGGTCATGAGGGAGTTGAGCTGCCACCGGGTCGAGCTGAACAAGCGTTTCGTGTTCGCGATGGCCTCGATCTGTTTCGTGCTGATCGGCGCGCCGCTCGGCATACGTTCCCAGCGCAGGGAATCGACGGTCGGGATGGCCATCTCCCTGGCCGTGTCGCTCGGATATTACGTGATAGTGATTTTGATGCTGTCGTGCGAGGAAATGTACGGCATACACCCCGAATGCCTGATCTGGCTGCCGGTGGCGGTGTGCCTCGCGCTGGCGGCGAGACTGATACGGAGGCACTTGTGATGAAAATACATCCGACAGCCGTGGTTGAAGACGGTGCGCGACTTGGCGAGGACGTGACGGTGGGGCCGTACGCGCACGTCGGAGCGTGCGTCAAGGTCGGCGACGGCACGTCGATAGGGCAGGGGGCGATCGTCGACGGGCACACCACGATCGGTTCGATGTGCCAGATATTCCCCTACGCCTGCATCGGCATGAAGACGCAGGATCTCAAGTACCGCGAAGGGTCGGTCTCTTACGTCGAGATAGGCGACCGCACGGTGATCAGGGAATTCGCGACGGTCCATCTCGGCACTTCCGACGGCGAAAAGACGGTGATCGGCAGCGACTGCCTGTTCATGTGCTACTGCCACGCGGCGCACGGGGTGGTGCTGGGCGACCACGTGATATGCTCCAACGCTGTGCAGCTCGCCGGCGACGTGCATCTCGAGGAATACGCGATAATCGGCGGCTCGTCGGCGGTGCACCAGTTCTGCACCGTCGGCAGGCACTCGATGGTGGGCGGGGTTTCGCGGGTCAACCAGGACGTACCCCCCTACATGCTGTGCGGGGTCTCGGGCGGCGACGTCAAGGTGGTCGGTCCGAACGTGGTGGGGCTCACGCGCCGGGGCTTCGCGAAAGACACGATCGCCGCGCTGAAGGAGGCCGCGCGCATCCTGTACCGCAGCGGGCTCAACCGCAGTCAGGCGCTTGAACGCATCGAGAACGATCTCGAACAGATCGAGGAGATAAAGTATCTCGTGCATTTTTACCGCAATTCGCAGCGCGGGGTCGCGTGACCGCCGGGGAACCGCGGGGGCTGGCAGCGCCATGAAGTATACGCTGGATTCGAGAGCGGTGAAGCCCGGCATGGGGTTTGTCGCGCTGAAAGGCGAGAAAGCCGACGGCCGCGACTTCATACAGGACGCGGTCGCCGCCGGCGCGGTCGACGTCATCATCGGTCTTGACGAACTGCAGCGGCGCGCCCGCGAACGCCGGCGAGGGCTCAGGGCGAAGGTGGTGGGGGTGACCGGCTCGGCGGGCAAAACCACCACCAAGGAACTGCTGAAGGTTTTCCTTTCCGCCGCCGGCAGAACATACGCCACGGAGGGCAACTTCAACAACCACATCGGGCTGCCGCTGACGATTTTGAACTGTCCTGACGACGCTGACTTTCTCGTGCTGGAGATGGGCTCCAACCATCCGGGCGAAATCGCCGCGCTTTGCGAGATCGCCGCGCCCGACGTCGGGGTGGTGACGAACATCGGAACCGCCCACATGGAATTCTTCGGTTCGCGCGAGGGAATCGCGAAGGAAAAGGGAACGCTGCTCGAACGCGCCGCCACCGGTTTTTCGGCGGCGGGCGAGCCGCTTCTGCGGGGAACGGTCGACACCAGGCAGGAATGGATGCGCCGCGCCCTCGCCGGAGTGCTGCCCGGCGAACACAACGTGGCCAACGCCTGTCTCGCCTACGCAGCCGCCGAGAGCTTCGGCGTTTCGAAGGAGGCCGCCGCCGCCGCGCTGAAAGATTTTTCGCTGCCCGGGGCGCGCTGGCGCAAAGTCGAAAAGAACGGGGCGGTTTTCATCGACGACACCTACAACGCCAATCCGGATTCGATGATCGCCGCCCTTGACGCCTTCGTTTCGGAACCGTGCGAAGGGCGGCGCATCGCCGTGCTCGGCGACATGTTCGAACTCGGGCCGACCGCACAGGAACTGCACCGCAAGGTGTTCGAACACGCGGCGAGTCTCGGCGTGCGGCCGGTGATCGCCGTGGGGGAGATGTCGTCGCGGTGCCGCTGTGACGCCGCTTTCGGCGGCGTGGAGGAATTGAAAGGCAAGTTGGCCGACGAAGTGTCTGCCGGCGATCTCGTGCTGCTCAAGGCGTCCCACGCCGTCGGTCTCGGAAGGTTGCTGGAATAAAGGCGGGGCGATGATCGAAGTCAGGAACATGGCGTTTTCATACCGCAGAAAGCAGGTCCTGCGGGACGTGTCGTTCGTCGTTTCGCCCGGCGAGATCGTCTCGGTGGTCGGTGCGAACGGGGCGGGCAAAACCACGCTTCTCCGGGTGCTGGCCACGCTTGCCGTGCCTGATTCCGGAACGGTGATGGTAGACGGACAGGATGCGCTGGCGAGACCGCTGCGTTACCGCCGGCAGATGGGCTATCTGCCGGAGAGACCGGCGCTTTACGAGGATATGACGGTCAAGGAATACCTGAGATACCGCGCCGCGCTCAAGGGCGAACCGGTCAAGCGGATACGCCGCCGCGTGAACGAGGCGGCCGATCTGTGCCAGGTGTCGCATCTGCTCAGAACGCCAATCGGGTCGCTCTCGGCCGGTCTGAGCAAGCGCGTCGCGCTGGCGGACGCGCTGCTGCTCAGGCCGAGAGTGCTGCTGCTGGACGATTTTCTCTCCGATCTTGACACGGCCATGCGCGACGCGGCGGGAGAGGTGCTCTCAAACGCCGCGGCGTTTTCAAGCGTGATTGTGACTGGGCATGAAATCGACGATTTCGCCAGATGGACGACGCGTTTTCTGGTGCTCCGCGACGGCGTAATCGCTTCTTCGGTGGACGCGACGGGCATCGACGTCGCAGAGCTGAGGGAACGGGTCGACGCGGTGATCGGAGGTGACGAGAGATGAGTCCGGTGCGGGTCACGTTTATGCGCACGGTGGGGGTGGCGCGCGGTCTTTTCTCCACGGTTTTCGTGATCGGAGGGTTCCTCGCGGTAGCCGCGCTGTCGTTCGCGTACGGACTTGAAACAGCGGAGGGCGGCCGCCTGCCGCTGCCGGTGGTGTGGGCTTCGCGGGTGGCGCCGCTTCTGCCGGCTCTCGCCGCGCTGCTGGCGATGGACGTGTGGAGCGACGAACGGATGACCGGCAGGGTGGACGCTCTGCTGTCGGCGGCGGTGCGCGAACGTGATTACGTGCTCGGCAAATTTCTCGGAGTGTGGGCCATGACAATGCTTGCGGTGGCGGGGTTCATGGTGACGTCGGTGGCGTCTGTGTGGCTTTGCGCCCCGAAGGCCCTCGCCGGATCCGATGTCTGCTCTTTTCTGCTGGCGCTGCTGGCGCTCGCCTTGCAGACGGGCGCGTGGTGCGCGGTGTCGGTGGCGATGAGCGCGCTGTTTTCGCGGCCTGCGGCAGCGGCCTGCGCGTCGATCGTCGTCCTTGTCGTGCTGCCGCGCGGACTTTGGGAGGGGGTGATGATCCTGTCTGAAGCCGGCCGCAGAACCGTGGGGACCATGCCGATCGACGCCCACGTGATCGATTTCGCCTCGGGCATCGTGCCTGTCGGCTCGGCCGCCGCCTATGTCGCGGTCGCGGCGGTTATGCTGTTCGTCGCCACGAAGTTCGTGGCCTCGTACCGTTTCGTCGGGCGCGGGGCGTTCGGGTTGAAGGTCTCGACGGGCGTCAGCGTCGCGTTGTCGCTTGTCCTGTGCGCGCTGACGCTGCTGTTTCTGCGCAAGGTCAACCCTGTCGTTGATTTGACGGCCGCCGGTGCTTCGGCGGCGCTCTCGCCGCGTACGCGAAGCATACTCGCCGACTCCGGCGGCGGCATCTCGATAACGAGTTTCATGCCGAGAAACGATCCCGGGTTCGACTCGACGGCGCGGTTGCTGCGCATGTTCCGGAGGGAGTCCGCATCGGTCGGAGGCGCCGGCATGCAGATCAGGTTCGTCGATCCGCGGTGGGACATCGGCGCGGCGGAGCGGCTGGTCCAGAACGGCGCCGTCGAGAACAGCGTCGTTTTCGAGAAGGGGCGGAGAATGGTGTCGGTGCCGGTCGACGACGATTTCGGCGAGCGCGCCTGCGCGTCGGCGGTCCGCAGAATAACCTTTCCCCCGCAGCGCAGGAACGTTTACTGGACGGTCGGACACGGTGAAATCGGCTATGACGTTTACGGCCCCTTCGGCATGAGCGACATCGCGAGAGACCTCGCGCGGGAGGGCTTTCTCAACCATCCGATAGACCTTGCCGCCTCCCGCAGCATCCCCAGAGACTGCGCGCTCATCGTGATCGCCGGGGCGAAAGACGATTTTTCGCGGGCGGAAATCGGGCGTGTCGACTCGCATCTGCGCGAAGGCGGCCGTCTGCTCGTGCTGATGAGTTCGACCAAAACCGGCGGGGTGGTCTCAATGCTGCCGTCGTGGGGCATAAGACCGGTTGACGCGCCGATAATGGAGGCCAAAACGCTCACAGGGACGGATGTCATTGTGTCCGACTTCACCGACCACGCGATATCCGCACCGTTGAAGGGTTCGCGCATCGTGCTGGACCGTCCGGTGACGTTCGTGCCATCCGCGGTGGCCGAGACCGGCGGATCCGGGGCGGACAACATAGGTTTTTCTGCGGTGGCCGTGGTGGGGCCGGCCGCTGTTGCGGCGGCGGTGGAGCGCGGTGTCGGCGGCGGCGGGGATCTGGCGGTGCGGCCTACGAGAATCGTCGCCGTCGGCGACGCGAGTTTCGCCATGAACGGACAGCTCGCCGCCAGGGCGAGCGCGAACCGCGATTTCTTCCTCAACTGCGCCGCCTATCTTTCCGGAGCCGATGCGCACGCCTTCGGCGGGGAAGGCTTTGACACGCTTGAAACCGGTCTTGACCGGGCGGGGCGTCTGCGGCATCTGGCGTGGACCGCGGCGTTCGTGCCAGCCGCGGCGGTGCTGCTGCTGGCGCTGCCGGTTGTACGACGGAGGCGCCGGGCGTGAGAAACCGCAAGGTAATACTGCTGCTGCTGACCGCAGTCTTGGCTTTCGCCGCGGCGGACTTCGCCCTCTATTTTGGAGACGCCGATGCCAAGGTGGTGGAGCGCACATCGCTCGTCGACATTTCCGCCGGCGTTTCCAGAATCGCCGTGGAGCGCAAAAACACCCCGGTCACGGTGCTGGAGAAGACCGCGGACCGGTGGAAAATCGTTTCTCCGTTCAGCGGTGTGGTCGAAGAGCAGGCGGTGATGAAACTGCTGGACGCGGTTTCGCTGACGCCGATTTCCGATGCGATGTCCGATTCGGAACTGTTGAAGCTCGGGCGCACCCGAGCCGACTTCTCCCTTGACGATCCGGTCGTGAGCGTCACGCTGACGGACCCGGCGGGGAAAACAGAGACGATCGGCTTCGGCGCACCCACTCCGTCGGCGGACGGGGTTTACGCCATGGTGGCCGGTTCCGCCGCGCTTTTCGTCGTGCCTTTGTCGGTCATGGAGGCGGTGGACGTGACTGCCGACGGATTCCGCCGCCGTTCGCTTTTCACGTCCGGATTCGAATCGGTCGCCGCGTTCGGCATCAAACGCGGAACCGGATCGATTCTTGAATTCGAACGCGAGGGGGACGGCTGGAAAATGCGCGACGGCGCGGCTTCGCCGCAGAAGGTCTCCAAATTCATTTCCGACCTCACCTCCGCCGCCGCGGTCAATTTCGTCTGGCCCGTGGGATCCAGCAACGAGACGGAACATGCGTCGAATTCGCTGCTTGCCGGATACGGTCTCGACCCCGACGGGGCGCTTACGGTGACGTTCAAGGGCGCCGACGGCGCGGACGGACGGATATCGTTCGGCAAAGCCGCCGGCGACGGTCTCGTCTACGCGCTTGTGCAGAACGGCGGAGCGGTCGTGACCGTGCCGGCCGCGCTCAAGGACGCCGCCGGGCAGGACGCCGTCATGTTCACGGATTCGCGGGTTTTTCCGGTGGAAGCCCGTTCGGTGGTGTTTTTCTCGGTTTCCGACAACGGAATCCTTTACGCGCTTTCAAGGGACAAGAGCGGATCGTGGGGCATTGAATCGCCGATATCCGCGCCGGCCGACCAGACCGCCGCCGGCGCGCTGCTTTCCCGCCTGCTGTCGCTGTCGCCGGCGGATATAGTGCCGTCCGGCGGCGTTGCGGTGTCGATAACCACCAACGAGGCCAAAGTAACGGTCTCGCGCGAAAGCGTATTCGGCAATCTGCCGCCGGAGGGGCTGCGCTCGCTGGAAATGCTCCGGGTGGATCCCGCGCTGGTCCGGCGGATCGTCCGCATACCGCAGGATAAAACCGTGAAACCAGTTTCGGTGGTGTACGGCAGAGACCGCAGGGCGTGGAACGTCGAGAGCGGTGACAACGTCGCCACCGTCAGGGAAAACGGGGTTAAGACGGTGCTTTCGGCGCTTAATCCGCTGTCCGCGCTGAAGGTGGAGAAACTCCGCGTGCAGGCGTCGGAACTTTCGGCCTACGGACTCGATGCGCCGTTCCTGACGGTGGCGGTCGACCAGGAATCAGACGAATCGGTGAGACGCAACATCATCATCGGCAAAAAGACCGCCGGGGGTCGTTTCGCCACGATTGGTTCCTCCGACGCGGTGTTCGTCATTTCCGACGCGGCGGTTCGGGCGCTGGCGTCGGAAATCACCGGCAAGTGACCTGTCGAACCGCCGATTTCGGACAAGCGCGTCAGGAGTAAATATGGTATAATTAACAGCCATGGAAAAAGCACTCTCACTCGCTTTCGCCGCCTTCGTGGCACTCGGACTCCGCGCCGAAGCCCAAACCGTTAACGGCGTTTCGTGGATATGCCGCGTCGTTGGCGGCGCGGCGGAAATTTACGACAGCGGCGCGACGGCAGTCGGCGGCAAGACGTCCGGCCCGGTCCCCATCCCCTCCAAACTCGGCGGCCGGTCCGTCGCCGGCATCGGTGACGGCGCGTTCTGAAACTGCGGCGAAATGACGTTTGTGAAGATTCCGGGCACGGTTGAAAACATTGGCGCTTCGTCCAATGTGTTTGAGGAATGCAGGAACATAACATCTGCGACCGTTCCGGGGAGATTGCACGGAGTGCCGGCGAATCCGCTGGCCGCCGTTGCAATTTCAGAAGGAACAGCGAATATCTGGGGCATGGGGTTCAACGGATGCCGAACGCAGACCCGGATGACGGTGCCGGAGAGCGTGTGCGCCATCGGCTTTATGGCGTTCAACAACTGCAGTTCGATCGAAGAAGTCGACTTTCTGGGCGCTCCGCCGTCGGGGCTGGCCCGCTCCGGCCTGGGCAAGGGCGTGGAAATAAGGTATAACCGCGATTACGCGGAGGAATGGACCGCAACGCTTTCGTCCGCCGAGCGGAAGACGGTCTACGCCGGGTTCGTGTCGGTGTCGGCGGACGGGAAGGCGCTTGATTTCGACGCTGCGACGAAGAAACCCGCGAAGGAGGTGTCGCTGCCGATCGGGTTCACTTCGCTGTCGGTTCCGAAAGCGACCGCGGTTGATCCGCCGGCCGGGCTCGCCGTGGACGCGCGCACCGGCGTCATTTACGGCACGCCGGTGAAGCCCGGTTCGTACACGGCGACGGTGACGGTCAAAAGCGCCGCCGGCAACGCCGTCTACACCGGAATGGCCGACCTACACCGGAATGGTCGACATCATCATACCGGCGGCGAAGTACGTGGACACGCTGACGATCGAAACGACCGTCGATGCGGGAGGCGAAGTGCTCGGAATCGACACCTCGCCCGACGGCCCGGCCGAGTAGCGCCGGGGAGGAAGTGATGCCGGTCGATCCGCGGAGTACGGCGCAGGCGATGTTTTTAGAGTGTTGCAAAAGGAACCCTGCATGAAAAAGGCAATCCCGTCACTGGCCGTGCTTTTGGCCGTTTCGTGTGTATGCGCGGCGACGCTCGACCCGTCGCTGCAGAACGTCTGGTTGAGAGGCGTCACAGACAAAAACGCCCTCCTCTACAAACCCGGCGAGGAGATGAAGTTCACCATCGAAATGCTCGGCGCCACCAACGCCATACCTGAAAACGCGTGGGAACTCTGGCTGCAGCGCACCGGCGACGACGGCAAAAAGGAGGAATTCTCCCTTCCCCTGCCGCTGAAGGACGGCAAACTCGTTTACAAGACGAAACTCGACTGCAGCGGATTCGTGCGCGTATATGCGCAGGTGTTCGCCGCGGGCCGCAAATTCGTCCCCCGCACCGGCAAGGCATGGACCGGTGGACGGATATGTTTCGACGGCGGCGCCGGGGTTAACGTGCACACGCTGCAGGGGCTGCCAGAACCGGACGACTTCGACAAGTTCTGGGCGAAGCGCCGTGCCCGTCTTGACGCGCTGCCGATCAAAGCCGACGTCAAGGCGGTCAGTTCCAACGAAAACGCCGTCTGCCACGCCGTGAGCGTGAATTGCGCTGGGGGGCGTCCGTCGACTTTCTACATGTCGGTGCCGGTGAAATGCCTGCAGGGCGGGGAGAAGGTCCCCGCGCTCGTCACGTTCTGGGGATATTCTGACGCCCGCAAGCCGTCGCGCTCCGGTCTCGACGCCGATCGCATTCTCGTCGATTTCAACCCGCACGGATTCGAGCTCGAGCGCGAAGAAGAGTATTACAGCGAGTTCTACCGGTCGATCGCCTCCGGCCGGAGCAACCCAGCGGTCACGAATGCGAAATACCCCGCCAGTTACGCTTTCGACTATGAAAAGAACATGAACGCCGACACCGCCTACTTCGCGGGGATGTCGTGGAGGCTTTTGCGCGCTCTGCAGTACGTCAAATCGACGCCTTGGTGGAACGGCCGTGACCTTTCGGTGAAGGGCGGCAGCCAGGGCGGGTTGCAGTCGATCTGGGCGGCCGGCCTGGACAAGGACGTCACGGACTGCGAATCGGTCGTGACCTGGTGCTGCGATTTCGGCGGAACCAAATTCAACCGTCTGCGCGGCGGCTGGTACATCCGTCATACGCGGGCGCTCGACTATTACGATCCGGTCAACGTCGCAAAGCGCATACCGAAGACGTGCCGGGTGACGATTTCCCGCGCCGGGCTCGGCGATTACACGTGTCCGCCGTCGGGGCTGGCCTGCCTTTACAACAGCATAACCGCGCCGAAGAAGATCGTCTGGTACCAGGGTTCCGAGCACGGGTACGTGGCACCGCCGGTGCCTGATGAAACGTTCACTTTCGAGTCCGGGGCGGGAGAGGGTCCGGTGACTTTCGAAAAGCCGATCTGCGACGCCGAAATAGACATGGCGGCGGCGCCGCGCGATCCGGCCGAGAAGAAGGCGGACGCGCCTTCGGGCATGAAACTCGTGCTGCTGGTCGGTCAGAGCAACATGGCCGGCAGGGCGGACGTGCCGCCGGAGTACCGGCGGCCGCTGAAAGGCGCCTTTAAACTCAACCGCGACGATGAATGGGTCGAGGCGACGTCGCCGCTGCACTTCGACCGCTCCTTCGCCGGCGTCGGTCCCGGGGATGAATTCGTGCGGCGCTATCTCGCCGACCACCCCGGCGAAACCGTGGGCATCGTGCCTTGCGCCGTGGGCGGCTCGCGTCTCGCCACGTGGGATCCCGACGGCGCAGGCAGGAGCGGCGCCAATTTCCGCCGCGCGCTCCAGCGCGTGAAAAAAGCCGGGGAGAAAGGTGATTTCATCGCCATTCTCTGGCATCAGGGCGAGTCGGACGCGACGGCCCGCAGATTTGAAGAGAACCGCGTGTACTATCCGGAGCGTTTCGCGGCGATGGCGGCGGCGTTCCGCCGCGAAACCGGAGACGTGCCGGTGCTGATCGGCGAAATCGGGAGGTTTCTCGCTGTCAACGCCGAACTGATGAACCCCATCCTCAACGCGCTGCCTGCATCGGTGCCGCGCTCGGCGTGCGTTTCGTCGGAAGGTCTCACCGACAAGGGAGACAAGATACATTTCAGTTTCAACGGTGCAAAGGGGCTCGGCGCACGGTACTATGAAGCGTACCGCAAAATGGAGAAACGAGCGACCGGCAGGAAGGACGGGTGACGAAGATGAAGAGACGGCTTTTCGCCGCGGCGCTTTGTTCGGCATGGGCGCTTTCAGCCGCTGATCTGCGTGAAGGGGCGTTTTATCCGTTCGCGGAAATACCGGCTGAGCTGATCGCCCGTTCGCCGGCCGGCGCACCGGTGACTTTTTCGCTGGAGGAGAACATGACCACCGGTTACGGGTGGGAATTCGACAGCAACACCAACGAATGTTCGGTCGTAGCGGATCATGTCGGGGGCGCATCCTCCCTCGCCGGCGCGCCTGGCAGAATGAAGGTGACGGTGAAAAGCCTCGTGCAGACCCCGGTCCGCGTCGAGTTCTTCTACCGGAGGCCGTGGGAGAAGAACGCCGCACCGGCCAGAAAGATGCGGTTCCTGCTTTACACCGCGGCGGGAAAGACGTCGGGGGCGAATTATCCGGATGGAGCGGTGCTGCGGCTGCTTAAAGCGGAATGCGCCGCGCGCGGCATCGTCATCACCGACTGGCACCTTCACATCCGCGGCGGCATGACGCCCGAAATGGCGGCGGAGCGCGAGCGGGCCTCGGGCATACGGTCGGGGGCGATCGAGAATCACGGGCGGGAGTGGGAGATAAACGACAACGCGCGGCTGCGGGAATTCGCGGCGCGGGTGAAGGCGGTGAAATCGGACGGACACCGGCTTCCAGCGGGCATACAGGTGAACGACCGGGACTGGTTCCGCCAGATCGACCCGACGACGCGCGCGGAGTTCGACTACATTCTCGCCGACACGATGATCATGGGCAGGCTTCCCGGAGGGCGTGACAACCGGCTGTGGCTGGTAAAGAAAATCAACGACCCCGACGCATGGATGGAACGGTACGTGGAGCATAATCTTCGCATTCTTGACGAACCGATCGACATACTGGCTAACCCTACATACCTGCCGGCGCCGCTGGCGGGCGATTACGACCGGCTCTGGACGGACGAGCGCATGCGGCGGGTGATCAAGAAGGCCGTGTCGCGCGGCGTGGCGATCGAGATACAGGCCGAGTCTCCGTATCCGCGTCCCAAGTTTCTCCGGATGGCGAAGGCGATGGGCGCGAAGTTCTCTTTCGGCACGAACAACTTCGACACGAGGCCGAAAGACCTTTCGAGGTGGCTTGAAGCGATAACGTGGCTGGATCTGCGCGCAGGGGACATCTGGTCGCCCGGCATGAGATAATTTGGTATAATATGCAAAAGTATGGCTGAAGAAAAAAAAGAGAAACTGCTCGAAGTCGAAGAGGTAAGGCAGAGAATCGACGCCCTGCGCGGCAAGGTCGCCGAGATGTCCGATTACATCAAAATCGCCGAACGGCGGCGCCGGCTCGCCGAGCTTGAAGACAGGCAGTCGGCGGCGGACTTCTGGAGCAACCGGACGAAAGCCCGCGAAGTGATCGCCGCCACCAACGCCGAGCGCGCCTACGTGCTGCCGTACGATTCGCTGGTGAAGACGGTCGAGGACGCCGGCGTGATGCTTGAACTGGCCGAAATGGAGGAGGGCTCTTCACGGCAGAGCGCGCTTTCCGACACGCTTGCCGAATGCGCCAAAGCCGACTGCTTTTTCGGCAAGCTGCGGCTTCAGTCCCTGCTGGGCGGCAAGTTCGACCAGTGCAACGTGTTCGTGAAACTCCACGCCGGCCAGGGCGGAACCGAGGCCTGCGACTGGGTGGCGATGCTGTACCGGATGTATCAGCGCTACGCCGAAAGCCAGGGCTGGAAAGTCGAGGAGTACGACTGCCAGCCCGGCGAAGAGGCGGGTCTCAAAGACGTTTATTTCAGGGTGGAGGGCCCTTACGCCTACGGCATGCTCAAGGCCGAGCGCGGCATCCACCGTCTGGTTCGGATATCTCCGTTCGACGCGAACAAGCGCCGCCAGACGTCGTTCGCCTCGATGGAGACGGTGGCTGAAATAAACGACGACATCGAGGTTGAGATAAAAGACGAAGACTTGAGAATCGACACATACCGCAGCGGCGGCGCGGGCGGCCAGCACGTGAACAAGACCGATTCGGCGGTGCGGCTCACCCATCTGCCGACGGGCATCGTGGTCGCCTGCCAGAAGGAGCGCTCGCAGCACATGAACAAGGAGAAGGCGATGAACATGCTCCGCGCGCAGCTCTACGAATATTACGAAGACCAGAAAAAGGCCGAAATGGACAGGTTCTACGGGGCGAAGAGCGAGAACGGCTGGGGCAGCCAGATACGCTCGTACGTGTTCTGCCCGTACACGATGGTGAAAGACCTCCGCACCGAGCATGAAACCAGCGACGTCGATTCGGTGATGGACGGCAACCTTCAGCCGTTCATCGAGGCGTGGCTGCAGATGAAGGCGAAGTAGATTATGGCGTTTGAAGACGGAACGTACTGGCGGCCGCTTGACCCGGACAAGCGCGGGCGTTACAAGACGACGTCCGCCGCGCTCGAAGCCGCGTTCAAAGACCTGCTCACCGAGAAGAACGAATTCTTCGATTCGCTCGCCGACAACTGGAAAAGGATGTTCCCGGATCTGCCGGCGAGGCCCGGCCGCTACGAAGACGGGAAGATTTTCATCTACGTGAAGAACGCGCCGACCTCGTTCGCGGTGCGTCCGAAGCTGCGCGGAATCGCGGCGCGTCTCGCGAAGCTGCCCGGGGCGCCGAAGAAGGTCGAACTGCGGATGGAGATTCATTCGACATGACGGCCGCCGCGGCACTGGTTGTCGCCGCGACGTTCACCCGCACGATGGAACGTGTCGCGACGATGGATCCGGCGATGTCGCGGGCGGTGTACGATTCCCACGCGGTGCAGCTCGTGTACGAGACGCCGCTGTCGATCGACTACGAGGCGCGGCCTTACCGGCTGGCCCCGGGATTCTGCGAAATGCCGGAAATCGCCGAAGGCGGCCTCGTCTATGTTTTCAGAGTGCGCGAGGCGGAACTGGCCGCGGGTTTCGGCGCGGCCGACATGGTGCGGTCGCTGGAAAGGCTTCGCGACCCTGAACTCGTCTCGCCCAACGGGTGGATAGTTAAGGACGTTGAAAAGGCGGAGGCGCCGGACGTGCGGACGGTGAGGATAACGCTGAAACGGCGCTGCCATTTCTTTCCGTGGCTGATGACGCACGCGGCGAGCTGCGTGATCGGCGCCGACGGCCGTGGATCCGGCGAGTTCGTGCTGTCGCACTGGCGCAAGAACCACGAGATGGTTTTCAGGCGCAAAGGAAAGGCCGGGCGCGGCTTTGACACGGTGCGGTATCTGGTGGTCGACGACGTGTCCACCCAGTGGCTGATGTTTCTGCGCGGAGAGCTTGATTTTCTCGGGGAGATTTCACGCGACAACTGGGACGCAGTGATCGGCGCCGACGGCCGCATCGACGCTTCGCTGGAACGGGCCGGGGTGCGGCTTTATTCGCTGTCGACGCTTAACGTGCTGCATCTGGGCATAAACATGAAGGACCCGGTGCTGGGACCGAACCGCAAACTGCGGCAGGCTTTGAACGCGGCTTTCGACTATCCGTCGTGGGAGAAATTCTACAACGGGCGCATAGCGCCGTGCGCGACGCCGGTGCCGCCCGGCGTGGAGGGCCGTCTGGAGACGCCGTTCGCGTACGCGTACGATCCGGAGAAGGCCCGGCGGCTGCTCGCCGAGGCGGGGTACCCCGGCGGCATCGACCCGAAAACCGGCCGGCGGCTGACGCTGACGCTGGCGATCGGGCGGGCGAGCCAGGAGAGCCGCGAGGCGGGCGAGCTGATGGCTTCATTCTACGCCCGCGTGGGGGTGCGGATGGAATCGTCTTTCAAGACATGGGACGCGTTTCTCAAGGCGGTGAACGACGGCCGGGTGCAGATGTTCCGAATGGGTTGGGTGGGGGACTATCCCGACGCGCAGAACTTTCTGCAGCTTTTTCATTCGCGCAACGTCAACCCGGGGCCGAACCACTCGAACTACACGAATCCCGAATACGACCGCGAATACGACGCGGCGATGGCGGCGGCGACGGCGGGGGAACGCAACCGGCACTGGCTGAAGTGCCAGGAGATCATCCGCGAAGACTGCCCGTGGGTGTTCACGCATTTCAAGAAAGAGTACTCGCTCGTGCGGCCGACGGTTGAGAACTACCGTCCGACCGATTTTCCGTACGGGGTGGAGAGATATTATGAAAACGCTTTACATTGAGCGCTCGGCCGGCGGAGGCAAAAACGGCGGCTGGGCGGAGGAACTCGACCTCGAAGGTGTCGGCCGCATCGTGGTCGGCACGGGGCCCGGCAGTTTCGCGGGCGTGCGCTCGGCGATAGCCTTTGCCCAGGGCTACTCGCTTGGGACCGGCTGCGAAGTTCTTGGAATGCCTTCGCCGTGCGCGCTCGCGGGCGAAGGCAGAACGGCGGTGGTGGGCGACTCCCGCCGCGGGCTGGCCTGGATCGCGCTGTTCGACGGTTTCAAACCGGCGGGCGAGATATTTCAAGTCGCGCAGGAGAATCTCGCTGCGGTGGTTCCGGAGGGATACCGGGTCGTGACGCCGGACGAGTCGCGCATGGGGGAGACGTTGCGCGCCGCGTTCGGCGCGCGGTACGCGGGCGGGCGCGTGCCCGACGCGGAGGGGTTAAGGCGTTTCGCGGAGAAAAACCCCGCCGTGCTGAAGCCGGAACCGCTGCCGGTCTACCTCAACCCGGCGGTGCGTCACTTCTGAGACCAGTCGCCGTTTTCGGCCTGTATCCAGACGCCGCTGCCGTCGGGCAGTTTTTCGCGGATGCGTTTCGCGTAGCGTTTCTGCACCGCCTCGACCGAGACGCCGCTGTCCTTCGCCACCTCTTTGAATCGCCTGGTTCTTCTGGAGTTGGCGTCGGCGATGAGAATGCGGTCGTCGTCGGTGGCGCCGGAGCGGGCTTCGAGCATGGCCTTGGAGTTGATGCCGGCGACCTTGCGGTCGAGCATGGCTTTGATTTCCTTGAAATCGCCTTTGGGCTTGGCCTGGTTTTCGTCGGCGAAGGCGCGGTCTAGTTCGCGGTCGACTTTGAGGTTGACGTCCATCGTGATGTGGATGGGTTTCACTTCGCTCTCGGTTTTCACCGAAATGCAGCCGGCGGCGGCGAGCGCGGCGAGCGCGGCGAGCGCGGCGTGAGTCGTGGTGATGTTCATTTTTTCATTTTTCCTTTCAGTCTTTTCAGCCTGGTGTTGTAGTCCAGCCCGATGTTGATCATCTGTTCAAGTTCTCCGTGGAAGTTGACGGTGAGGTTGACGGGCACGGTCTGTTCGCCGCGGGTGGCCGAGCCGGCCACGTGGAAGGTCAGCGTGGCGGATCCCCCGGCTGGGCGTTTCAGGTCGAGCTTCAACGCGGAGTAGTCGAGATCGGTGAGCGCGTACGCCACGTTTTTGCGGGTTTTCTCGTCGAGACCGGCGAGGGCCAGGTTGTCGGTGACGAGTTCGGGGTTGCGCATCTGCAGCTTGCCGGTTTCACCGGGCGTGGAGTATAGAAACGCGTCGCTGAGCCGCACCGCGCTGCCGCTTTCGCGGATGAACATCCGCATCTTGCCGTGGAGCCGGCCGGAGGCATCGCCTCTGAAACATTTGAAGTTTTTCAGCGCGTGGCCGGCGTCG
Organism: Kiritimatiellia bacterium; assembly: GCA_017652705.1. GTDB lineage: Bacteria > Verrucomicrobiota > Kiritimatiellia > RFP12 > UBA1067 > UBA1067. Next base: position 33,174 of record JAGCAM010000043.1, read on the forward strand.
ATGTTTTCGAGAAAGAGAGTGAACCCGGTGTTCAGCGTGGCGGGGTCGAGAAAGAGGGAGTAGACGCTGAGCCGTCCGTTGCAGAAACCGGCCGAGGCCTCGTTGACTATCAGCGAGCGTTCGGTGGCGCGTATCGAAGCGAAGAAATTGGTGAGGGTGAAGCCGGCGGCGGTTATCAGGTCGGCGCGGGGGAACAGCGGCGCGATGAAGAGCCTGTCGGCGATGCCGGAGACGCCCGGAACCGCGGAAAGGCCTTCGACGGTTATTTCATTCTTTCCGGACATCATGGCGGCGTCCACGTTTCTGAGGGGAACTTTGACATCCCAGACCGGCACCGGGGTTTTGAAGGTGCGCTCGGCCTTGGCATCGAGGGCGACGGAGCCGGAAAAGACGAGATTGGAAACGCCCTCCGGCGGATACCGCTCAAGCACCGACTTCAGCACTGAGTCGTCGGATGAGAATTCTGTTTCCGGCACTTTGACGCTCACCGACCATTCGCTGCACGACGCACCGAATTCCGCCCGTGCGCGCCAGGGGGAGTCGAGGAGCGCCACGTCGAGGGTTCCGGAAACCCCCGGTCCGTTGCGCCAGCAGTAGCCGAACGACATGCGCACGTCGGGGAAAAGACCGAATTCCGACAGTTTCGCGGAGATGAAATATTCGGCCGCGGCCGGCACCGCGAAAGGAGCGGCCGCGATGATGACCAGCAACACCGCCGCGACCGCGATTAGAATTTTCTTCAGCGCCTTTTTCATTGATGGTTATTCTACCATACCCGGCTGCGGTTTTCAACAGCGAAGCGCGGGGCGTTTTTTTTTGGTATAATACTGACATGAAAACAACCTTGGCATTGGCAGCGATTGCGGCGGCCGGAGTCGTGCATTGCGCGGCCGCGCCGAGAAACTATGACGTGGCGGCCTATGTGTGGCCCGCCTACCAGCCGGCCCCGCGCTGGGCGGAACTCGGCATCTTCAAGAAGGGGATCGGCGAGTGGCAGAGCGTGCAGGAGGCCGTGCCCAAATGGGAAGGTCATCTGCAGCCGCTCAAACCTCTGTGGGGGTACGGCAACGAGGCGGATCCGCAAGTCGTGGCCCGTAAAATCGACGCCGCCGTCCAGGCGGGCGTCAACGTGTTCATCTACGACTGGTACTGGTACGAGTCGCGCCCGTTCCTCGAAGACGCCCTGAACAACGGGTTCCTCGCGGCGGAGAACAGGGGGAAGATGAAGTTCTTCATCATGTGGGCGAACCACAGCGTGGTGAAACTGTGGGACAACAAGGCGGCGGACAAGCAGCTTGACAAGCCGATCTGGCACGGCGGGGTGGGGTTCGACGAGTTCAAGAAACTCGTCGCCCGCTGGATCGACCGCTATTTCCGCCAGCCGAATTACTACCGCATACAGGGCAAGCCGGTGCTGATGATCTACACCGTGCCGTCGTTCTGCAAAGGCATCGGGGGGTGCGACGCCGCCGCAAAGGCCGTGGATTACCTGCGCTCGGAGTGCGTGAAGGCGGGTCTCGGCGGCGTCCATCTGATGGTGAGCGACCACGGCATCAGCGTCGAGCACGTGAAGAAACTCGGCATCGACTCCGGCACCATCTACAATCTAGTGCACTGGAGCAACCCCGCCGGCAACCCAGAATTCACGAAGTGGGCGGACATAGCGGTGAAGCGTTTCGACGCCGCCGTAAAGGAACTGCCCTACAAAGCGTACTTCCCCCATGCGTCGATCGGGTGGGACAACAACCCGCGGTATCCGCCGGGTTCGGTGCAGCCGGCGGTCGTCGGCGGAACGCCGGAGAAGTTCGAGAGGCTGTTGCGCAAAGTGAAGGACTGGAGCGACCGCAACACGCCGGCCGGGTATCCGCAGCTCATCACCATAAACTCCTGGAACGAATGGACCGAAGGGTCGTACCTCGAGCCGGACGAGCACTTCGGCTACGGGTATCTCGAAGCGGTGAGACGCGTGTTCCGCCCGGGCGGGAAGCCTTTCCCGGCGGTCGGCGGCGGGGCTGGCGCGAAATGAGCGGAACGACTCGCAGGGGGTTTCTCGGCGGTTCGGCCTCGCTGGCGGCGGCCGGTCTGCCGTCGCTCTTCAACATCGGCTGCGCGGGTTTCGGCCGCAGCCGCTCGGCCCGGCTCGCTTCCGGCGGCAAGATACGCCTGGGGCTCGCCGGCTGCGGCGGCAGGATGGGCCTTTCGACCGGCTACGGCATACTCAACCATTTCTGCGACGACTGCGAAATCGTCTGCATCGCCGATCCGGACCCAGAACGCTGGGCGCTGACGCGGGCGGTGGTTAAGGCCCGCCAGCCGGCGACCGACGCCGGGCGCATCCGCGCGTTCCGCGATTACCGGGAGATGCTTGACCGATGCGGAGGCGAACTCGACGCGGTGGCGGTCGCGACGCCCAACCACCATCACGCGCTCGCCGCGGTCACGGCGATGAGAATGGGCCTGCACGTTTACGTGGAGAAGCCGATGGCGCTCACCGTGGAGGAAGTGAAGCTGATGCTCGCCGAATCGCGGCGGAGCGGAGTTGTCACGCAGGTCGGCAACCAGGGGCATTCCGAAGAGGATATCCGCCGTCTGGTGGAGCATGTCCGAGCGGGTACGATCGGCGAGGTGCGGGAGGTCTGGACTTACGACGACAGAGTTAACGCCATGCCGTACCGCCCCCCGTCGGCGCCGCCCCCCGCGCGTATGGACTGGGACAGCTGGTGCGGTCCGGCGCCGGTCTGCGACTACTATGCGCCGACGAAGGACCACAACGGCATGCATCCCCACGACTGGCACGACTGGATCGGGTACGGCAACGGATCCATCGGAAACATGGGCACGCACATACTCGACCCGGTGTTCTGGGCGCTCGGCCTCGGTTCGCCGGCGAGCGTGACGGCGCGGCGCGCCGACTGGGGGTGCGAAGGCAGCTGGACGGTGGCGACAGAACTGGAGTGGAAGTTCCCTTCGCGCGGTTCGATGCCTCCCGTGACGGTGCATTGGTTCGATGGCCTGCGCGAGGGGATACCGTACACCAGCGAATACGTTGACGGCATCGGCGTCTGCAGAAAGCGCGGATACCAGCATCTGCCGCCGGTGGTGGAGGAGTTGGAGCGAAAGTACGGAATGGAACTCGGCAATCTCGGGGCGGTTTTCATAGGTGAGCGCGGTATCGCCCGCATCGCCCAGCACGGTGGAGAATTGATGTTCGGCCCGGCGGAGCTGGCTGAATCGCCGGCGCCGGAGTTCATTCCGCGCGAAACCGGGCTCGACCATTACAACGACTGGATCAGGGCGATACGCAATCCTTCGCGCGGAACCGGCTGCGGGTTCGAATATTCCGCGCCTCTCGCCGAGATGGTGCTGCTTGGCAACGTGGCTCCACGCGCCGGCGTCGGCCGGAAGCTGCGGTGGGACGGGACGCGCGTCACGAACTGCGAGGAGGCCAACGCTTTTTTGAGAACCACGTACCGGAAAGGTTGGGAGCTCGCATGACGGCCCCGCGCGGTGGGCGGGTGTCGTTCGCGTCCGTGGCGGCGTTTTCGTTCGCGGCGGCCGGCGAGATTGTGGCGCCCGGCGGCGCCGACGAGCGCAACTGGCGCGGGCAGATGGCGGAGGAATTCCGTTTTGACCCGCTGTTCATGGACGGACCGTGGACGTGTTTCGACGTCACCGGCCGGGGGAAGTGCCGGTTCATGCCGGACAACGTGGTTTTCGGCTCGGTGGAATGAACCCGGGGGTGGAGAACACAACGCAGGTTTTGCGGGTGGTGGTGGCGGCGCACAAACCGTACCGGATGCCAGAAGACCCGGTTTACCTGCCTTTGCAGGTCGGCGCCGCGGGCAAGGCGCCGATCGGGTTCGCGCGCGACGACGATGGGGAGAACATCAGCGGGAGGAACAGGAACTGGTGCGAACTCACCGGACTTTACTGGGCGTGGAAGAACCTTCGCGCGGACGCGGTGGGGCTGGTGCACTACCGCAGGCTTTTCAAAGGGCGGCGCGGCGCGGCGTCGGGCGCCGAGTTTCTGAAGCTGCTTGAAAACCACGACGTGATACTGCCGGTGAAGCGCAGGTATTACATCGAAACCATCCACTCGCATTACGCACACGCGCATCACGCGGAGGACCTGGACGCGACCCGGGGGATACTGGCCGAGCGCCATCCGGGCTTTCTCGGTTCGTTCGATGCGGTGATGGCGGCGAGAAGCGTCCATCTTTTCAACATGGCGGTGATGAAGCGGAGTTTTTTCAACGCATACTGCGAATGGCTTTTCGACGTGCTTTTTGAACTTGAACGCCGTCTCGACATTTCGGCGTATTCGCGGTACGACGCGAGAGTCTTCGGGTTCGTGGCGGAGCGGCTGCTGGACGTGTGGCTGGGCGCGGCGGAAGGCGGCGGAGCGGCGCGGACGGCGGAGATGAAGGTTCTCCATCTTGAGTCGCAGCGCTGGCCGAGCAAGGCGGTCGCTTTTCTCCGCAGGAAGTTCCGGAGTTCCGCGGGAAATGCAAATATGATATAATATCCGCGTTATGGCGGAGAAGCAGCTTTTTGCGGACGACTACAAAGTGAACCTCGACGTGTTCGAAGGTCCGCTCGACCTGCTTCTGTACCTGATCCGCCGCGAAGAGCTCGATATCTACGACATCCCGATCGAACACATCACCGTTGAATACATGAAGTTCATCGACGAGGCGCGCGAACTCGACCTCGACATCGCCGGCGAATTCATCGTCATGGCGGCGACGCTGATGGTCATCAAGTCGCGGATGCTGCTGCCGGTGAGCAGGCGCGTCGCGGAGGAGGACGACGGCGAGTGGGTCGACCCGAGGCTCGATCTCGTGCGCCAGCTGATCGAATACAAGAAATTCAAGGACGCCGCTGCGAGCCTCGGCGCAATGGAGGAGCTCGCTTCGAACTCTTTCGAATACGGCGGCGGGCGGCCCAAGTTCGAGAAGACCGCGGCGGACGCGCGCAGGGCGATCGCCAATCTCGATCTCTACGATCTGCTGACCGCTTTTCAGGAGGCGCTCGCGCGCGCCGGCGAAATACCGCACGAAGAGCTCAAGGGCATCCGTTTTTCGGTGCCGGACAAGATGGACTACGTGCTCGACCGCGCCCGGCGCGACGGGCAGGTGTCGTTTTCAACGCTGTTCGACCCCGAGAAATCGCCCAAGGGCGAGATCATCGTCACTTTCCTCGCGCTGCTCGAACTGCTGCGCCAGCACCGCGTCATCGTCTACCAGAACGCGGCGTTCCATGAAATCATGATACTGCCGTCGAAGGAAATTCCCGAAGACACGGCGCTTGAGAAGCCCGACGATTATGAATGAAAATGCCAGAATACCGCCGCCCGGTTCGCTGCAGGAGATAGTCGGGGCGCTGCTTTTCGCGAGCGAGACCCCGCTGACCGCCGCGGAACTGCGCAACGCGGTGCGCGCGGTCGAGCCCGAGGAAGGCGACGACAAAGAGGTGATGGAGGTGTACCGCACGTGCACCTCGAAGGAGATAGAATCGGCTATACGCGGGTTCGGCAAGGCGCTGGAGGTCGCGCGCGCCGGGTTCGCGCTGGCGTGCGCGGCGGGCGCGTACAGAATCCAGACCGTGCCGTCGTGCGGCAGATACGTGCGCGCGATGCTGAAGATGGACCGCCCGAGCCGGCTCGGACGCGCTTCGCTGGAGACGCTGGCGATCATCGCCTACCGCCAGCCGATCACCAAAAGCGAGGTGGAGGACATCCGCGGCGTGGATGTTTCGGCCAACATCAAAACGCTGCTCGAACTGCAGCTCATCCGTCTGACCGGCCGCTCGGAACTGCCGGGGCATCCGTTTCTGTACGGCACGACGCCCGCGTTTCTCGAACATTTCGGGTTGGCGTCGCTGCAGCAGCTCAACGAACTCGACCCGACGCTGCAGCGGTCGAATCCGCGGCTGAAGGCCGAGCAGTACCGCAAGCCGGTCAAACTGGAGCTGGAGGAGGCGGCGGAGACCGCCGCGCGCGCCGAGGCCGCGGAGGCCGCCGGCAAAGACGCCGCGGAGCCGGAAGTGAAGCCAGACGGCGGAACCACTCCGCCGCCCCCCGCCGAAGACGATTTCTTCATCGACGACACGCCGGAGGAATTCGACGACGACGATGACGACGAAGAGGAAGACGATGAAGACGGCGATGGTGAAAACGGAGGGAATGATGAGACCGATGAATAAAACGCTGGCGGCTGCGGCGCTGGCGGTTCTTGCCGCGTGCGACTATGTCGGGCGCGGCGGGAAGGACGTCGAGGAGCGCGAAGACCCCGTTTACAAGGCGGCGATGGAGGACTACTCCGCCGGGCGCATTGGCGCCGCGGTGACCGGTTTCGAGAAAGCGCTGCGGCGCAACCCGGCGAATGCGAGCGCGCGGTTTCAGCTGGGCTGTCTGCTGCAGGAGTCCAAGCGCGATTACATCGGCGCGTACTGCGCCTACCGCGAATATCTCGCGCAGCGGCCCGACAGCGACAAAGTCAAACTGGCGCGCGACCGTCTTGCCATCTGCGAGAAAGAAGTCGCCAGACGCCTCGCGGCCAAGTACGGGCTGAACAGCGCGGAAACGGTCGCGAAGGAACTCGAGGCGGTGCGCGGCGATCTGAAGTCGGCGAAAAACCGCATCGCCGCCACCGAAAAGAACCTCTCCGTCTCGCTGGCGCGGACGCGTTCGCTCACCACCGAGCGTGACCGTCTTCTCGCAATCGTCAAGGGAGAGGCGACGGCCGAGGAGAAAAAATCCGGCACGCCCCCGGTCAGGGAGGTCAAGGATCTGCTGGAGGAGGCGGAGGACGGCGAGAACGGCGCCGCCGCGCCAGGTGAGTTGTCCGAAGAGGCGAACGCGCTCCTGGCCGAAGATGACGTCGGCGCGGCGAATAAGCCCTCCGCCGACGAGGTGAAGTCGCTCAAGGCGGAAGTGGAAACCGGCGACCGGGTGAAACTGGCGGACGACGTCGCCAAGCTCAAGGCGGAGGAGTCCGACGAAGTGTCGCCCGGTTCGTCGCTGTTGCCCACCAACCGCACGTCGGTGGCTAAGAAGAAGCCCGACGGCGCCAGACCGAAAGCGCCGCAGATAGCGCGGCCGAAAGCCTACGAAGTGAAAGAGGGCGACACGCTCTACGGCATCGCCAAGCGCTTTTACGGAACCCTCTCGGCGTGGAAGATGATCCGCGAGGCCAACAAAGCCCTCATATCGCCCGACAACCGGCTGCGCGCCGGCGACAAGCTCGTCCTGCCGTGACCGATGGGAAAAGTTCCCACATCGCTGCTTGACCACGACCACGCGTACACCCGGTCGGAAAGCCCGTGGATAATCGCGGAGCGGGACGTGGCGGTCGGCACCCCCTACGAGCGGCTGATCAAATACATCTCCGGCGGGGGGATGCGCATGTTCGGGCGCACGGTTCGGCAGGAGGAAGTGCGGTTGAAACGCTTGCGGTTCATTTCGGCGGCGGCGGTGATCGCCGCGCTGTGGCTGGTGTTTTTCATTTTCTAAAAAAAAGGAGCGACATGAACTGGAAATACATAATGACGGTGGCGGGCCTGACGGCGGGCTTCGCCGCGTTCGCGCAGGCGAAGGAGAATTTCATCCAGCAGCAGGCCTACGCCGAAATGCAGAAGGTGTCCGGCCAGGTGGACGTGCTGCAGACGAACCTGAACGAGCTGCAGAAGCGCGTCGGGGCCTTGGAGGGCGGCGGCGACACCCGCGGCATCCGCCAGGAAATAGAATCGCTGAAGGTTTCGGTCGCGGAGCTGCGCAAGATGATCCAGAACCAGCGCGCAGAAATCGTGCGCGATCTTTCCGACAGGCTTTCGAAGATCCAGCCGGTGCCGGCCCCCAAGCCGACAGCAAAGGTCGAGAAGAAGGTGGTCGTCGGACCGCACATCGAATACGTCGTCCAGTCCGGCGACACCCTTTCGCTGATTGCGCAGGCGTTCGACACGACGGTTCCGAAAATCAAGGAGCTGAACAATCTGAAGAACGACAATCTGCGGGTGGGGCAGAAACTCAATCTGCCCAAGAAGTGAGAGGGGGCTTTTCGTGAAGATTCTGGTGGTTGGTTCCGGCGGCCGCGAACACGCGATCGCGTGGAGGCTTTCCCGCGACGCGGAAAAGCATGAAATATACTGCGCCCCAGGCAACGCCGGCACACTGTCGGTGGCGGCGAACGTGCCGCTGGCCGCGGGCGACGTCGCCGGCATAGTGGAATGGTCGAAGCGGGAGCGCCCCGATCTCGTTGTGGTCGGACCGGAAGCCCCGCTGGTGGCAGGTCTCGTCGACGCGCTCGGAGCGGCCGGAATCGCCGCGTTCGGCCCGGTCGCGGCCGGGGCGCGCATCGAGGGGTCGAAACGCTTCGCCAAGGAGGTGATGGCGGCGGCCGGCGTGCCGACCGGCATGGCAGAGACGTTCACCGACGCAGCGAAGGCCAAGGCCGCGCTGCCAGCGTTCGGACTGCCTGTCGTGATCAAGGCCGACGGCCTTGCCGCCGGCAAGGGCGTCGTCGTCGC
>JAGCAM010000044.1 GCA_017652705.1 Kiritimatiellia bacterium
CGCGGCGGCGGCGCGGCGGCGGCGCGGTGCGCTTGCGGGTGCGCGACGCCTACCTGCGCTTCGCGGGGTGGGATCCGTGGGAGAAGTTCGACCGGAACCGTTTCGATTTCGACATGGCGGAGAAAATCGAACCGGGAATCGCCCGCATCGGCGGTTGGGTTTTTCTGATGGACTACCCTGTGCAAGCGGCCTCGCTCGCCAGAATCGGCTCGCGGGAAAACGCGGCGGCGCGGGGGGCGCGCGAGCGCTACGCCGAGCGCTGGGAGTTTTACGCCGACGGCGTGGAACTGGCCAACTGCTTCAGCGAACTGTGCGACAAAGACGAGCAAATGCGCCGTTTCGCAGTTGCGAAAGAGGCGCGTAAATCGCTGAAAGAGGCGGATTATCCGGTAGATTATGAATTTATCGAGTGTTTGCCGCGCATTGGCAGCGCGGCGGGGGTGGCGCTTGGCGTGGATCGTCTGATCATGTCTTTGACCGGGGCAGAAAAAATTTCAGCAGTGCGCGCAAATTTATGATATAATAACCAGACACTTGACAAAGTGCAGTCGGGTGTATTGTATACTGGAGAGACCATGGCGAAAACGAAGAATGCCGAAAAGAAAAAGAAACCGGCGGGTAAACCGGCTTCCGAGACGTCTGCACAGAAAAAAAATAAGAGCGGCGGCGAGAGCGAACCGGCCGCGGAGAAGAAGTCCGCGAAGGAAGGCCGGGGCAGACTGGCGTTGAATGCGGGTGCGGCCTCCAAAAACAGCACCGGCGGCGAGAAGGCGAAAAAGCGCGGCAGAAAACGCCGCGTGATTGAAGGGGACGATCTTCCGCCCGAGGAAGAGCCGGCGGTTGCGCTGGACGCGGACCAGCTGGCCGACGAGGTTGAGCGGACGGAATCGAAGACCGGCGACGAAGCCGCCGACAGTCCCGAAGGCGGCGAAGAAGCGGTCGAGGTGCTGCCGTCGATCGAGGCCGACGTCGACGCCGACACCATACTGCCGTTGATGGAGGACATGTCGATTCTGCGCGAGACGGAACTCAACGAAGTTATACAGGACGTAAAGCGCAGAAGCGAGATGAACGGCGGGTTCATCACCTACGAAGAACTCAACCAGATACTGCCTTCGAACATCGTCGACGCCATCCAGAGCGACAAATATCTTAAAATTCTCGAAGCCCTCGGCGTGCAGGTGATGCGCGAAGACGCGGTGCGCAAGTATCTCGAGTCGAAAAACTCCAAGCCCGACGCGAAATCGCGGCAGTCTGACATCGTCGAAGACCCGATACGCATGTATCTGCACCAGATGGGGCAGGTGCAGCTGCTGAAGCGGGAGGAGGAGGTCGACATCTGCGAGGTGATCGAAGACGCCGAGAAACGCACCCGCGACATGTTCAACCGTTTTCTCTTCGTGCCGAAAATGTACGAGACGATGCTCGACAGGCTCGAGGGGCAGGGCGAACGGTTCGACCGCATCGTGACCGACACGTTCGACGAAAACCGCGACGCCTACATGGCGCAGATACCGAAGTTCCGCAAAAAGATCACGGAGGTTGACGAGCGCATGCACGAGACGAGCGCCAGGTACCTCGAGGCGATCGCCAAAAAGCGGCCGGATCCGCGCACCGTGCGCAACGCCGGCAAGAGTCTGATGAGGGCGCGCGAGGCGCTGCGCAAGTGCTTCGACGAACTGAGCTACAAGCAGAAGGTGCTCGAGTCGCTGTGCGACGAGGCGAACGAGCGTTATTACCTGCCCTACCTCAAACACCGCGCCGAATTCGCCCGGTTGCTCAAGATGCGCCAGTCCGCAAAACGCGACCGCGACATCAAGGCGGCGAAGGAAAAGATGGCGAAACTCGAGGCCGAGTTCGGTATGCCTGGCGAAGAGTTCGTGAACACGTTCACGGAGCTGCTGAAGGTGCTCAAGGCTGGGCGGATCGCGCGCACGCGGATGGTCGAGGCGAACCTCCGGCTCGTCATCTCCATCGTCAAGAAATACATGAACCGCGGGCTTTCGTTTCTCGACCTCATCCAGGAGGGGAACACCGGGCTCATGAAGGCGGTCGAGAAGTTCGAGTACAAGCGCGGCTACAAGTTTTCGACCTACGCGACATGGTGGATACGCCAGGCGGCGACGCGGGCGATCGCCGACCAGGCCCGCACGATACGCATACCCGTGCACATGATCGAAACGATCAACAAGCTCATGCGCGTGCAGAAGCGTCTCATCCAGCGGCTCGGGCGCGAACCGAGCGAGCAGGAGATCGCCGACGAAATGTCAATACCGATCGAGCAGGTGCGGGCGGTCAAGCGCATGGCGCAGCAGCCGATTTCGCTGCAGTCGAAAGTCGGCGACAACGACGACGCCCATTACGGCGATTTCATCCCCGACATGTCGAGCGAAAACCCGTTCGAAGTGACCGAAGGCCATCTGCTCAAGGAACGCCTGCGGGAGATTCTCAACACTTTGACCGACCGCGAACGCCAGGTGGTGGATTTTCGCTTCGGTCTGTCCGACGGATACAGCCGCACGCTGGAAGAGGTGGGGCGACTGTTCAACGTTACACGTGAGCGCATTCGCCAGATAGAGGCGAAGGCGCTGAGAAAATTGCGTCATCCGAGCCGCATGAAGTCGCTCGGCGATTACAAAAACAGCTAAAGGAAAGAAAAAATGAACTGCGTATTCAATGCTACAGGGCTTTTCGAGGGCCCCAACCTGGTGCCGGCGGTCGTTCTCGCCGCGCTGTCGTTCGTTCTCGGCATGATCGTGATGAAGATTGTTGGCGGCATGTGCCGGTGCGGCGCGAAAAACCAGCCGGGCAGGGCGGCGCCGGGCGGCCAGGGCAAAGCGCCCGCGCCGAGGCAGAACGACGACCGACCCTTCGAAAAGCGCAAGCCGCACCCGGCGCCGACCGACGGTTCCGTCGAGATATACGTCGGCAACCTCAGTTACGAGATGACCGAAGAGCAGCTCCGCAGGGAGTTCGAGGCCTACGGCAAGGTGAATTCCGCGCGGCTGATCGTCAACCGCGCCTCCGGCAAGTCGAAGGGCTTCGGCTTTGTGAACATGCCGGTGCGCACGGAGGCCGAAAAGGCGGTGGAGGCGCTTAACGACAAGGACATCATGGGCCGCAAGATGAAGTGCAACGAAGCTAAAAACCTCATCTGACGGGCCGAAAGGAGGCGAAATGGCCAATGTTCTCATACCGTTGGCGAAGGGCTTCGAAGAAATCGAGGCCGTTACCGTGGTGGACGTTCTCCGCCGCGGCGGAGTTGAGGTGTTGACCGCTTCGATCGGCGATTCGAAGGACGTGACCGGCGCGCACGGAATGACGATCATGGCCGACGCGCTTTTCTCCGAGGCGGCCGACGCGGAGTACGACGCGATCGTGCTGCCCGGCGGAGGCGAAGGCACCGAGAATCTGAAGCGTTCGGCTGCGGTGGTGGAGCGCGTCCGCCGCCAGTACCACGAACGCGGGCTGCTGTGCGCGATCTGCGCCGCCCCAACCCTGCTCGTCGAAGCCGGCGTTCTCGGAGAGGACGTTCACATCACGTGCTATCCGTCGTGCCAGTTCGACCTCGACCGCGAATGGTCGCCGGTTCCCGTGGTGGCGGACGGCAACGTCATCACCGGGCAGGCGCCGGGCTCGGCTATGCTCTTCGCCCTGGTGGTGCTGCAGACGCTCACCAGCCGCCGGGAGGCAGGTAAAGTCGCCCGCGGCATGGTTACTGACGTTCTGGACGAATGAGCTTCAGGAGATTGTCAGTCTCCGGCTGGAAGTTTTTCATCGCGGGCAAGGGTTTTTCCTTCCGCACCGGCAAATATTTCGGCGAATCGATGCTTGTCGGCGCGGCGAC
>JAGCAM010000045.1 GCA_017652705.1 Kiritimatiellia bacterium
CGCTGGAAGCCCTGCATGAAGTGATCCGCCTGCACCGGTTGCATGAACCCGATTTCCTGCAGCATGCGGGACCAGTTCTTCATCAGCTGCGCCTTCTGCGCCTGCGGGGCGGGCGGGGACTTTTCGTGCGGCGGCACGAACCGGCCGCTCGCGACGAAGAATTCATAGCAAGTTATCAGCACGGCCTGCGCAAGATTGACGGAGGTGTAGCTTTCGTCCACCGGTATGCGCAGCAGATGCGTGCACTGGGCGATTTCTTCGTTCAGCAGACCCTTGTCCTCCCGGCCGAAGACGACGGCGACGGGTCCGGCGGCGGCGAGCGAGAGTATTTCCGGAGCGCACTCGCGCGGCGTTTTCACGTGCTGGCGGTAGAGACCGTTTCTGGCGGTGGTGCCGACGACGGCGACGCAGTCGGCGACCGCCTCTTCGAGCGTGGCGAACTCTTCGCGAGCGTTCATGACGTCGGTCGCGTGAACGGCCATGCGCTCTCCCTCCTCCCACGAGTTCTGCAGATTGGGGGCGGCGAGGCGCAGGTGCCGCACGCCCATGTTGGCCATGGCGCGGCACGACGAGCCGACGTTGCCGGTGTAAAGCGTGCCGACCAGCACCACGCGTAGATTGTCGAGCGGATTCATTTCTGCACCGGTTTGGGTTTCTTGTACTCCCGGCCGCGGCGCATCACGTCGCGCCAGCGCTCGTCTTTCTTGGCCCCGATTCCCGACGTGTCGCAGACGACGCCGCGGAAGACCTCGCGGTAGCGCGGCATTTCGCCGGCTTCGCGGCGGTAGATGATGCACGAAAAACCTCTGGCGAGCAGTTTCCATTCGCCGTCGTCGGTCTGGTACATCGTGCCGCCCGGCAGAAAGTTCATGCACTGCCAGGCTTTGAAGGAGCCGCCGTCCGGCATGTGCGCCTTCACCACGAGTTTCGACTTGAAATCCATCTCCTTGCCGGTGGCGGGGGAGACGAAGGTGTTGACGTGGTCGCTTTCGCTGCGGCCGTAGTCGACGGTGACGACGTTGCCGTCGTCGTCGGCGAAGACGTTGCTCTGCACGACGGTGTAGCTCTGGCAGCCGGCGAGAACCGCCGCCGCCGCCGCCGCAAAACGCCTCGCCGAGATCATGACGCGGCGAGTTTGCGGGCGACGATGCCGCCGACGATTTTCGGATCGGCCTTGCCCTTCGAGAGTTTCATCACCTGGCCGACGAAAAAGCCGGCCGCCGCCTTTTTGCCCGCCCTGTAGTCGGCCAGCGGACCGGGATTTTCGGCGATCGCCCGGTCGACGAACGCCTCCAGCGCCGCGACGTCGCTCACCGCGCCGAGCCCGCGCTCTTTCACGATCGCGGCGGGGTCGCCGCCTTTCTCGAAAATCTCCGGCAGCAGTTCCTTCAGCGTGGGGCCGTTGATCGCGCCCGAGGCGTTAAGCTTCACGAGCGACGCGAGCGACGCGGGCGCCATCGCGCATTCGCCGATCGCCCGGCCGCTCTCGTTCAGCAGCGCCATCACGTCGGACATGAACAGGTTGCAGAGCTGCTTGGCGGTTTTGCGGTCCAGCCCTTTCGCGGCCGCCTCGAAGTAGTCGGCGTTGGCCTTGTGCTGCGAGAGCACCTCCGCGTCGTATTCGGCGATGCCGTACTCGGCGACCATGCGGGCGCGGCGGGTCTCCGGCTTCTCCGGCAGCAGCCGACGCCACTCTTCGACGCGTTCCTCCGAAAGCTCGACGGGCACGAGATCCGGCTCGGGGAAATACCGATAGTCGTGGGCGTTCTCCTTCGACCGCATCGAGGCGGTCTCCAGCGCCTCGCCGTCCCACCGGCGGGTCTCCTGCACGACCGGAATGGAGTGCGCCATGCATTCGCGCTGGCGTCTCGCTTCGTAGACGAGCGCCGCGTGTATGCCCTTGAAGGTGTTCATGTTCTTGATCTCGACCTTCGTTCCGAGCGCGGACGCGCCGGCGGGGCGTATCGAAATGTTCACGTCCGACCGCATGTTGCCCTCTTCGAGGTTGCAGTCCGAAACGCCGGCGTAGACGAGAATCTCCTTGAGCGCGGTGAGGTAGGCGATCGCTTCGTCGGCGTCCGAGATGTCCGGCTCGGAGACGATTTCCATGAGCGGGGTTCCGCCGCGGTTGAAGTCCACCCCCGAGCTCTGGGCGTAGTGGTTGATTTTCGCGGCGTCCTCTTCAAGGTGGATGTGGTTTATGCGGATTGTCTTCTTCGCGCCGCCGGCGGTTTCGATTTCAACGCCGCCGCCGATGCACAGGGGGTTGCCGTTTTCGGATATCTGGTAGTCCTTGGCCATGTCTGGGTAGAAGTAGTTCTTGCGGTCGAAGGTGGCGCGCCGGTTGATCCGCGAACCGAGCATCAGCCCGCTCATCACCGTCAGCTTAACCGCCTCCTCGTTCATGACCGGCAGTGCGCCGGGGTAGCCGAGGCAGACCGGGCAGACGTTGGTGTTCGGAGGGCGGCCCGTCTTCAGCAGGCAGCCGCAGAACATTTTCGTTTTCGTCTTCAGCTGGACGTGCGTCTCCAGCCCGATGGTGTTCTCGAATTCCATGACTGCTATTATATCATTTTTCGCTGAAAGACAGAACCTCGCAGCCGTCCGCTGTAATCAGCACGAGGTCTTCGATGCGCACGCCGAGGTTGCCTTCGAGGTAAACGCCGGGTTCGATCGTGACGAGCATGCCTGGCTTCAGCACGTCGGCGCTGCGCTTCGAGGCGTATGGCGCCTCGTGCACCTCGTAGCCGACCCCGTGGCCGAGGGAATGGCCGAAGCAGCGGCCGAAGCCGCCCTTGGCGATGACGTCTCTCGCCGCTTTGTCGAGGGCGCGGCCGGTGACGCCGGGCCGCGCCGCGTCGATCGCGGCGAGGTTGGCCTCCAGCACGAGTTTGTAGACACCGCGGTACAGCGGGCGCTGGCGCGGCGGCACGACGTTGCGCGTCATGTCGGAGCAGAACCCGCCAAGCTTCACGCCCATGTCCACCAGCACCGGTTCGCGGCCGTTCCACACCGTGCCGTCCGGTTCGTGGTGGCACTCCGCCGCGTTCGCCCCTACGCACACGATGGTGTCGAACGCCTCGCCGTCGCCGCGGTCGATCATCAGCCGGCGGATGACCCGCGCCATGTCGCGTTCGGTCATGCCGCTTCGGAAGGCCGCGCGCGCCTCCGCCCAGATTTCGCAGTTGAGCCGTTCCGCCGCGCGCAGCCCGGCGATTTCCTCGGGCGTCTTCACCGCCCTGGCGGCGGCGACGTCGCGCGCGACGTCCACGAAAACCGCGCGCGGCGCCAGGCGGTGCAGCGCCAGGTACCGCGAGTGGCTCATGCTCGCGACGTAGCCGATGCGCCGCCCCTTCAGCGACAGCCGAGCCGTGTCGAGGCACTTCAGCCGCGGCGCCTCCCGCCGCACCATCGGCGCGTAGCGGAAGTCGGTGTAGAAAACGACGTCCCCCTCCCCGCGCCCGGCGCTGACCACGGCGCTGTCGCAGTTCAGACCCGTGAACGCCCTCACGTCGGCGGGGTCGGTTATCAGCACGCGGTCGAGTCTGCGCCGCCGCGCTATCTTCGAGAGTTCCCCGATTCTCATTTCTCCACCCATGTCGGCGGCATCACCGCCTTCTCGTTCATTCTCAGTTTTCTGCGGCCGGCGTACCAGTGCTCGGCGAAGACGCCGACGTCGACGTCGCGGTTCATGTACCGCACGCCGCTGCGGAGCGAGTTCTGCACCTTCAGCGAAGTGACGATGTACACCGCGAAGGAGGTGATCGCGCTGACGACGAGGGCGAGCGCCAGCATGCCCGCGGCGAGTTCGACCATCGCCTGGCCGCGCCGCGCGGCGGACCGGCGCGCGCGCTTCTCTTCAGTGCGCATAGGGCGTGCCTCCATGGAGCGCAGGCCCCGGCCCGGGCGACGACCGCATGCAGGTGTCGCCGTTCTCTTCGATCCAGCGCGCCGCCTTCGCGCGGAACGCGGCGTCCTCCCATTTCACCAGCGACTTGCAGTACCGGCAGCCCGGCGGCAGGCTCTCCACCCCCCGGTCGAGATACGACGCGACATGCTCGCGCACGTGGTCGAGCCACGGGCCGTCGGCGGTCGAAGTGTCGCGGCAGCCGACGTACGCGGCCGAAAGCGGCACCAGCCTGACCGCTTCGTAGGACGGCAGCACCAGACCCTTCGCCTCCTCGGCGGTGACCGGCGCTTCGCCGCCGGGCAGGGTGATTTTGCCGAAAGGCTTCGCAGCCGCGCTCCAGGGCCCTTCCACCGCGGTTCCCTCCAGCAGCCGCGGTATCGGCTCCTTCACCCTGAACACCGAGGTGCAGCCCATAACGTCGAACACCGGTTTCACCCTGCCGATGATGGGAAAATGAAAAGACGAATCGGGGTGCATCTCCACCCACTCGCGCCAGTACTCCCCGTCGTAGAAAAAGTAGCACCGCGAAGGATCGTCCTGCGCGCGGTCGTCCGCGGCCGGTTCCACGTCCGGCGGAAACTCCGCCCCGTTGGCGGCGAGCATCCCTCGCACCGCCGCCGCCGTCTCGTCCGGCCACGGCGGCAGCGCCTTCACCGTCAGATGAAGCGAGCAGAATTCGCAGTTCACCACGGCGGCGAGCTCGCGCTGCACCGGCCGCGGCATGTTGTGCGAATCGAGGTCGAGCAGCCACGTCCACCCGGCCACCACGAGCTTGCACCACGACTCGCCCTCCACCATCGCGTAAAACGATTTCGACGTCAGCGGGAACGACTCCGCCATGTCGATGAAGTCGATGTTGTCGCAGCCGGCGACCACCCCGTCGGACACAATCGACGAAAGCGCCGCGGCGTATTCCGCCCACGCGCCGTCCCACGGCTCCGGATAAAGCTCCGGGAAATTCATGTATTTGCCGCGCACGTCGGCGATGTGCTTCGTCAGGATTTCGGTCATCTCCGGCGAAGGTTGCGCTCCGTTCGCGCGGGCGGCGTCCTGGGCGTCGCGCAGACATTCAACGGGGCCGAGAAAAGCGAGCCGCCGCTGCTCCGCGACGATTTCCAGCGACTTCTCGTAGTCGCCCGCGAAATCAGCTTCGGCGTGGGCGAGGTTGAGGCGCCCGATGCGGTTGAGCAGCTGCGCCTGCCGGCGTGCGGAAGCGAGAGCCGCCGCGTCGCCGGCGTTCATGGCGCGGTTCTTGGCGCGCACGGCGAGAAAGGCGCCGGTGTTCATCAGCATGAACACGGTGAGCGCCACGAGCACCAGCACCAGATAAAGCGCGACCTGACCGCTCTTCGCCTTCACGCGCCCTCACTCCAGATAGTACGAACAGCCGTCTTCGATGCCGGCTTTGCCTTCGAGGGAAAAACTCCCGCCCGTGAGGGGGAACCACTCGCCCGTCATGCGCACGAACGACATGCCGCCGTCCCCGGCGTCGACCGTCATCCGCCGCCAGCCTTCGTATTCAAGCAGCCCGCGCGCGCGCGCCTCGTCGGGCGATTCCATGTAAGTGCGAATTCTGGCGAGTTCCCGGGCTTCGCCGAAATCCTTCTCGTCCGGCCAGAGGCGTTCGCCCGCCACCGGTATGACGGCGACCCTGGCCGACTTCAGGCACATGAAATCGTTGAAACCGACGGCGCGGGCCCTCGCCACCCGCATCGCCGCGTGCTCGAGCATTATCTTGCCGGTGAGCGCGCGGGAAAGCTGGAACAGCACGACGAAAACGAACGAAACGAGAAGAACGGCGAGAACCGTCTCCACCGCGGCCTGACCCTTTTTCGAACGGCTGTTCGCCACAGCCAGGGGCCCTTTACTTGACGTCCTTGATCGTGTCTTCGTTGATCTTCTGGTACGCCGATTCAGCCTTGCCGCCTTCTTCGCTCGACAGCGCCTTGGTGGCGCCGGACGCCTTCTCGCCGATTGCACGGCTGAGATAGGTGAACACGGCGATGAGCGACACCGCAATCAACGCCACGATGATGATGTACTCCACCATCGTCTGACCTTTTCTCATTGCCTTCATCATGGTTCTGCCCTTTCTTTTCAACGGATTCACGGGCTGTCGGCGGTGACGAGATTCTCCGTTCGCCTGGCGTGGGAGAACGTCGCGCCCACCAGCCCCCAGAGAATGCCGACCACAACCAGCAACGAGACGAGCGCCATCACGTACTCAAGCGCCGCCTGCCCTCTGCTCATCCGCGGTTTCATGATCATATTATACCATAAAAAACAGTCCGTCCATTGCAAGCCCCGCAAATTTTCCGGACGGCCGTCAATTGCTCACGGCGCCGCCACGACCGCTTTCGCCGCCGCGAGCGCCCGGCCGCGGTGTGAAATCGCGTTTTTCGTCTCCGGCGCGAGTTCGGCGAAGGACCGGTCGCAGCCGTCGGGTATGAAAAGCGGATCGTATCCGAAACCTTCCGAACCTGACGGTTCACCGGCGATGCGCCCGAAGCACCTGCCGACGACGGTGTGCTCGCGCCCCTCCGGATCGACGAGCGCGATCGCGCAGGTGAAGTTCGCGCGGCGGTCTTGGACGCCGGCGAGTTTCGCCAGCAGCAGCGCGTTGTTCTTCGCCGTGTCAGAGGGTTCACCGGCGTATCTGGCGCTGCGCACGCCCGGTTCGCCGCCGAGCGCGCGCACCTCCAGCCCGGAATCGTCGGCCATGCACCATTCGCCGCGGTGGCGTGCGGCGATGGCCCGCACTTTCAACAGCGCGTTGCCGGTGAAGTCTGGGGCGTTTTCGACGACGTTCTCGGGATTGTCGGCGACAAGTTCGACACCCGGCAGAATCTGCCCGATTTCGCGGAGTTTGTGCCTGTTGTGGGTGGCAATGTAGATTTTCACGGCGGCAGTTCCAGGCATGCGAGAGATTCAACCGGCTTCCAGAAAGCTCTGAAGCGCCGAATCGCGGTTGTGCACCTGCGAACGGTAGAGCGTCCATCCGTTGTTCAGCCAGAAGGATATTCCGCACACCCACATGGCGGGCACGAGCAGTTCGTGATTGCCGGAAATTTCCGCGACCATGACGATAGCGGTCAGCGGGGTGCGGATCGCGGACGCGAGGAAACCGGCCATTCCGACCAGCGCGAAAGAGGCCGGGTGTATGCCGACGGAAGCCGGCAGCAGCCGCGCGAAGGCGAGGCCGACCGCCGCGCCGAGCGTGCCGCCGCAGACGAGCGCCGGTGCGAACACGCCGCCGGAACCGCCGGAGCCGACGGTGAACGACGTCGCCACCGCCTTCAGAAAGAAAAAGCAGGAAAAACCGGCGATTGTCAGCGGGGCGCAGCCGAGCGCGCCGCTCAGCCCTGCGGTGAGACACTCCTGGATGACGGGATAGCCCGTGCTGAGAACGTCCGGAAAGAAAAAGCCGATCGCGCCGGTCGCGAGACCGCCGACCGCGATTTTGGCCGTGCGCGGCAGGCGCATGGTGGCGAACTTCATTTCGATTTTTCGGAAAGCCGCGATGTAGAACCGCACCCCGAACACGACGACGATCGCCAGCACGAAGTACGGCAGCAGGCGCAGGCCGGAATCGAACGCGTATTCGGGCGGCATGGCGAAGAGGGAGTCCCACCCGTAGAAATAGGCGAAGACGGTGTACGACACCGCCGACGAGATGAAGCAGGGCAGCACCGTTTCATAGGCGATGTCGCTCGAGGAGTACATGATTTCCATGCCGAAGAGTGCGCCGGCGAGCGGTGCCTGGAAGAGCGCCCCGATGCCGCCGGCGAGGCCGGCCGTCATGAGAATGCGCCGCGCCCTGACCGAGAGATGCAGATGCCGGGCGATCCAGCTGCCGACGGCCGCGCCGAGCAGCGTGACCGGCCCTTCGTATCCGGCGCTGCCACCCGATGCGACGGTGAACACCGAGGCGACCGACTTGGTGGGGATCACCACGCCGGTCACGCTGCCGCCGCGGTGGTGGTACGCGCGGATGGCGCTGTCGGTGCCGCGGACGTGTTCGACCGACGAAAAACGCTTGATGATGAGATAGCCCAGAACCGCCCCCGCCGCGGGCAGGAACAGCATCGCCCACCGTTGCGGATCAAGCAGCGCCTCCGCCGAAAAGAGGCCGTCCCCTGAACGGGCGAGGCGCGTCAGCCGGGAATGCCCGCCGAGCCCCTCGGTGATGAACTTCGCCCCGAAATCGACCAGCTGGCGGAACGCCACGACTACGAAACCGGTCGCCGCGCCGACAAGCATCGATTCGCCGAAATATTTGCCGGTGCGGAAGGAAAAACCCTTGCCCGCGATGAAAAACTTCCAGCCGGAGACTGACAATCTCCTGAAGCTCATTCGTCCAGAACGTCAGTAACCATGCCGC
>JAGCAM010000046.1 GCA_017652705.1 Kiritimatiellia bacterium
CCGTCGTCGCCCGGCTTGAGCCACGCGATGTCGTCGCCGATCGTCTGGAGCTTCCAGCCCGGGAGCTTCGGGAGCATCATCGCGAGGTTCGTCTTGCCGCAGGCGGACGGGAAGGCGGCCGTGACGTGGTACTGCTTCTTCTCCGGCGAAGTGAGCGTGAGGATGAGCATGTGCTCGGCCATCCAGCCCTGGTCCTTCGCGAGCTTCGAGGCGATGCGGAGCGCGAAGCACTTCTTGCCGAGGAGGGCGTTGCCGCCGTAGCCGGAGCCGAACGACCAGATTTCGCCGTCTTCCGGGAACTGGGTGATGAACTTGTCGTCGATCTTCTTCGCGCAGGGCCACGCGACGTCCTTCTGGCCCTTCTTGAGCGGCGCGCCGACGGAGTGGATGCAGGGGATGAACGAGCCGTCCTTGCCGAGGTGCTTCAGCACCGCGTCGCCGGTGCGGGTCATGATGTTCATGTTCACGACGACGTAGGGCGAGTCGGTGATCTCGATGCCGTACTGGGTGATCGGGTTGCCGATCGGGCCCATCGCGTACGGGATGACGTACATCGTGCGCCCCTTCATGCAGCCCTTGTAGCTCTTGAGCATGAGCTTCTTCATCACGCCGGGGTCCATCCAGTGGTTCGTGGGGCCGGCGTCGATCTCCTTCTTCGAGCAGATGAAGGTGCGGCCTTCGACACGAGCGACGTCGCTCTCGTGCGAACGCGCGAGGTAACAGTCGGGGCGCTTCTTCGGATTGAGTTTGATGAACTGACCTTTCTTCACCATCATCTCGCAGATGGCGAGGTGCTCCTTCTTCGTGCCCTTGACGACCACGATCTTGTCGGGCGTGCAGACACGGTTCCACTTGTCGACCCATGCGAACACCTTTGCATTCGCGAATTTAGGCGTCTTGACCATTGTTTTTTTAACTCCTTGACTTTAATTCCCACCGCCTGCGGACGGTTCGGACAACAGCGGGGAATTATACCAAACTCACTCCTTTTTATCAACCCCGCCCGCTGACCGAACGGAAGTATTCCACGGTCTTCGCCAGCCCTTCGGCGAGCGGCACCGCGGGCTGCCAGCCGAGCAGTTCTTTCGCCAGCGAAATGTCGGGTTTGCGCCTTTTCGGGTCGTCGGCCGGGAGCGGCGCGAAGACCGTGCCCGATCCGGTGCCCGGCAGCAGCCGCAGCACTTCCTCCGCCAGTTCGCGCACCGTGAACTCCTCCGGATTGCCCGCGTTCAGCACCGGCGTGCCCATCCCCTTCGACGCGAAAAAGCCGTCCACCCGCTCACGCGGCAGATCCATGTAACGGCGTATCATCTCCACCAGATCGTCAACGTACTGGAAAGACCGCGTCTGCCGGCCGTCCCCGAACAGCGTCAGATTCTCCCCCGAGAGCGCCTGCGTGATGAAATTCGACACCACCCGGCCGTCGTTCGGGTGCATCTTCGGTCCGTACGTGTTGAATATCCGCACCATTCTGACGTCGACCCCGTACTCGCGCCGGCTGTCGGCGGCGAACGTCTCCGCGCAGCGCTTGCCTTCGTCGTAACAGCTGCGCACGCCCACCGGGTTCACGTTGCCCCAGTAGTTTTCAGCCTGCGGATGCACCAGCGGGTCGCCGTACACTTCGCTCGTCGACGTGTGCAGCACCCTGGCATTCGTCCTGCGCGCCAGTTCGAGCGCGTTGATCATACCCAGCACCGAAGTCCTGAGCGTTTTCACCGGGTTGCTCTGGTAGTGCACCGGACTCGCCGGGCACGCCAGGTTGTAGATCTCGTCGAACTCCCCGTCGAACGGCTCGGTGACGTCGTGCAGCACGAAGGAGAAGCGTCCGTCGCCGAGCAGCGGTTCGATGTTCTTCTTCGAGCCGGTGAACAGATTGTCCATGGCCGTCACTTCGCGGCCGTCGTCGAGCAGCCTCGCGCAGAGATGGCTGCCGATGAACCCGGCTCCGCCGGTCACGAGCGCCTTTCTCATTTCCCGTGTATCCTCCCGTCCGCGGCCGCCACTTTGGCGCGCAGCGCCTCCTTGCGGGCGCGGAATTTTTCGCGCAGCGAACCGTCGGCTGTTCCGAGAATCTGCACGGCGAGCAGCGCGGCGTTAACCGGCCCCGCCGAGCCGACCGCCACCGTCGCGACCGGCACCCCCGACGGCATCTGCACCGTCGCGTACAGCGCGTCGAGACCGTTCAGCGCCCCGCCGGCGACCGGCACCCCGATGACCGGCAGGACGGTGCCCGCCGCCATGACGCCGGCGAGATGCGCCGCGCCGCCCGCGGCCGCGATTATCACCTTGAGCCCCCGCCCCTCCGCCGACGCGGCGTATTCGAGCGCGACATCGGGCGTACGGTGCGCGGAAATCACCCGCGACTCCCAGCCGACGCCGAATTCATCCAGCTCTTCGCACGCCTTTTTGACGAGCGGCCAGTCGGAATCGGACCCCATCACCACGCCCACCAGCACTTTATCCATGTCGTAACCTCTTTAGCGTTTTCTGTTTGTTTTTCATCTGCATGGAAACCATGGCCTCGTTCAGCGTATCTTGACGAGCAGCACGAGCAGTATCGGCATCACGATCAGCTGCAGCAGCACGAAACGCATCAGCACCTGGGCGTTGGACCAGCCGAGGTTCTTTTTGCAATGGTCGTGCAGCGGAAAGCGCACGCGCCGGATGACGCTGCCCTCGCCGATGTCGAAGCCGAGTTTTTTCGCCGCGCGCAGCAGCACGAGCTTGCCGAGCCCGCCGCCGCCGTTGACCAGCACGACCGGCGAAAGCGCCAGCACCAGCAGCGGGTTGCCCGTCATCACCGAAGCCGTCGCCACGAGTATGCCGAGAAAACGGCTGCCGGCGTCGCCCATCAGTATTTTCGACGGCTCCGCGTTGAACCACAGATAGCCGGCGAAGCCTCCGGCGACGGTCATCACCACGATCGCCCAGCGCGCCGCTTCGGAATACACCGGAATGAGAAAGTAATGCGCGACGGGGCGGTAGCCGACGACGACGTAAAGGATGACCGCCAGCATCGCCAGGGTTATCACGGTAAGCGTCCCGGCGAGACCGTCCACCCCGTCCGAGCAGTTGGTCGCGTTCATCGTGAACCACAGGATGAAAGCGGTGCCGGGCACGTACAGCCACCATGGCGCGAGCCAGACCGATTTCACGAACGGCAGCCACACGATCATCCGCCGGGCCCCCTGCAGTCCGTCGATTCCGCCGATCGCCGCGGTCTCCAGCAGATGCGAACGGCAGACGAGTTCGGCGTTGATTGTCTCGGAGTGCCCGATAAAAACGAAGCACGCGATCGCCACCGAAACCGCCGCGTCGAGCGCGCCCTTCTTCAGCTCCCCCCACGGTTTTTCGGAGCGGTCGTCCAGATAGCCGAACGCCATCGCCGCGTACAGCGCCGCGAGCACCGCGAGATCCCAGAACTTAAGCGGCGCGAAGAGAATGATCGAAGGCAGCACCAGGAGCGTCACGTACAGCCCGGCGCCGGTCGGCTTGCCCGCCGATTTCATGCCGCCGATATCGCTGCACACCGCCTTGCCGCGGTCCCGCGGCAGCCTGTTCCACAGCCGCGGCAGCGCGATCAGCGTCAGGAACGCCGCGGTGAACGCCCCCCCCGCGAGCAGCAGCGCGTGGGACTGCAGCAGCCGGAAAGGCCCCCAGAGCTCTGTCAGGCATTTCGAAAGATGGTAGATCATGCTTTTGCCGCTCCCTTCGGCGCCTTGACCGGCGCGCGTCCGTAAAAGACCTTCCACAGAAAAAGACCGCGCGGCTGCGCCGTCTCGACCCTCGCCGTGCGCGGCGCCTTCGCCCTCAGGAGCTCCCTCACCGCCGACGGCTTTTCATTGCCTTTGCCGACCGCGATCAGAAAACCGGCCATGGACCGCACCTGCTTGTAGAGGAAGCCGTCGCCGCGCACGATGAAAGTGTAGCGAGGGCCGGCCTTTTTCACCTCGAAGGAAAATATGCGCCGCACCGTCGACTCCAGTTCGCGGTTGGGATTCGCCGCGAAGGACACGAAATCGTGGCGGCCCACGAAATACGACGCCGCCTTCCGCATCGCGGCGAGGTCGAGCGGCCGGTGGCAGAACGCCCAGTACGGGGCGAGATGCGGCGGCATGATGTCGGCCTGATACAGGCGGTAGCGGTATTCCTTGCCCGTCGCCGAAGTCCTCGCGTCGAAGCTTTCGGGCGCGTACGACGCCTTGAAGACGCGTATCGAATCGGGGAGCCGGGCGTTGAGCGCCCGCACGACATTGGCCGGCGGTATCGGCTTGGTGAGCGTGAAATGACAGACCAGGCCTTTGGCGTGGACCCCGGCGTCAGTCCGGGACGAGCCGAACACGCGCACCGCACCGCCTTCGAGATGCGCGAGCGCGGCCTCCACCACCTGCTGAACGCCGACCGCGTTTTCCTGGCACTGCCAACCCGAGTAGCCGGTGCCGTCGTAGGCGATGGTGGCTTTATATCTGCGCTTCACCGGAAAAGCTTTTTCATTTCGGTGATGCGGTTCTTGTCCGCCACCAGCACGCCGTCGGGCGTCGAGACGACCACGAGGTTCTTCACTCCGAGCAGTGAAATCGGCACCGTGCGCGTCACGCAGATGTTGTCGGCGGCGTCCACCGCCGTGCACGGCCCCTCCCTCACGTTGCCGTGCGCGTCGTGCGGGAAGTATTTGTCGAAAGCGCCGTAGCTGCCGACGTCGTCCCAGCCGAAATCGCCCTTCACGACCGCGACCCGGCCGAGCCTCTCCATCACCGCGTAGTCGAAGGAAATGCGCGGCAGTTTTTCATACACCGCCGCGAGACTGCGGAAGCCCGCCTGCCGCCTCTTCAGCCCGCACAGCGGCGAGAGCTCCGGGGCGTGCGCCGCGAACGCCGCCATGAAAACCTCCGCCTTCGCGATAAACATGCCCGCGTTCCACAGATAGCCCTTCGCGAGATACTCCTTCGCCCTGCGTTCGCGCGGCTTCTCCACGAACCGGCCGCTTTTCGGATCGATGTAGCCGAACGAAGTCGATGGATACTGCGGCTTGATGCCGATCGTCACCATTGCGCCGGTCCGCCGCGCCTTCGCGACCGCGGCGGAAAGCGCCCGGCGGAAACGCCCGGCGTCGGCGACAAGCTGGTCGGACGGGAAGAAACCGAGCACGCCGCCGCCGGCCGCCGCCGTCCCGAGCGCGATCGCCGCGCCGGTGTCGCGCCGCATC
>JAGCAM010000047.1 GCA_017652705.1 Kiritimatiellia bacterium
ATATCGTAAGAGCTGGTCGGAGAGACTGCCTCCGTCGCCGAGGAACGCCCCTGAGACATAGCCGAGAGGGCCAGAATCGCCGATGGGCGAGAACGGCATCTCGGTTTCGACGACTCCGTTTGTCCCGGCGTCTACGCGCACCAGCCCAACGGCGTCGTCGGCAAGGGAGCTCGTTGCCAACGTTGCGAGCAAAGCGAATGATATTGTCTTGGATGCTTCCATAGATTCCTACTAATCCGCTGGCATTATATCATAATTCAACAGCCTTATACTATCGGCGACAGGACGCAAACTTATCCCATAGATGACCCATGTGTGCCAACGCCTCAACCCCACAACTTCTCTCTTTCGGTTGCATGACGCGAAGCGATCCCCTTTCCCCAACCGTTTTCAGGGTCCGCGATGGCGGCTGCCTTCCTGGGCGAAGCGCCGCTCAAACGCGGCGTTTGAGGGCGATGTAGAAGCGGGAACGGTAGAGCAGGTTAAGCGTCTGGAAAAAACCCGGTCCGCGGTCGCGGAGTTTCATGTAGATCTTGCGCGCGAGAAGCCCGTTGACGGCGGTACGCCAGTCGCCGGCGGGATAGGGCAGCAACCGCACCGCTTCGGAAAAACGCGCGACAAGAGCGCGGCGGCGGCACCATTCGTACCATCTGAGATGTTCGGCCGCGCAGACGAAATACCGCACGATGTCGTCCGCCGGATAGCCGCCGCAGAACTCTTCAAGGTCGAAGAATCCGCTGAGCCTGCCGTCGACGAAAAGGAAGTTGCCGTGGTGGAAATCGCCGTGGATGACGCCGAGCCGCTCAGGGCGGTAGGCGGTTTCGTCCGCCGGCATTTCGCGCTCGGCGAGGCGGCGGATCGGCGCGGCGAAGAAGCCGCGGCAGCCGGCGGCGGCGGCGCGCCAGGCGGCGATCGGATCTGGCGGGGCGATCATGGTGGCCTTCTGCATGGCCGCCGAGAAGGCGAGATATTCCTTCAGGAAGGCGGCGAACTGTTCGGAAGAAAGCTCGTCGGGAAAGAGTCGCACTCCTTCGCACCAGGAAAGGCAGACAAGAAGGTAGCCGCGGAATTCGGCCGGGCATTCCTTTTCGAAGAGACGGCGGACGGCTTTGGTGCCCCGGGTTTCTTCAAGGTGGCGCAGCAGGCGCAGATACGCGTCGCGGCGCGCGGGAGGCGTGCATTTCACGGCGAAAGCGAGCGAATCGGTTTCGCGCACCGCCTTGAAGTTCAGGGCGCTCGCGCCGTCGAGGCGTTCGAGCGAAGCGAGACCGAAGCCGAGCGCGCGTTCGAGCGCGTCTTTCAGATCAGCGGCGGGGAAAGGCTGCTTCATCTCACTTGAACCTTGCGTAGAGGCGGTCGACGGTTTCCCGGGGGAGAAAAGGCATGACCGGCTTGAGGAACCGGTACCACCACGGCCGGCCGGTCAGTTTCACGAGCGGCAGTTCGAGTGTTTTCAGCGGGCGGGCGGCGCGGACGACGGCGAGAAAAACGAGAAAAAGCCTTTCGACGAGAAAGGCCGGCGCGCGCGCCTGGTCGCCGTCGGCGGGGCCGCTCCACCGCCAGCGCCGCTCGAATTCGCGGCAGAGCGAGAACGTCCACTCCATGAATTCGACGAAGAGTTCGCGTTTCATCACGAACTGCAGTTCCATGGCGAGGTCGCCGGAAGAAAGCGCGGCGTCGACCGCACCGGCGGCGGCGGGGCTGCGTTCGCGGACGAGGGAGACGAATCGGTCGAAATCGGCGGTGTTCGCGGGGTGGGCGTCGACAAACTGGGCGCGCACGGTGGAGAAGCCGCTGCGGGAGACTTTGCGCATGACGAGGTCGGCGTCGCCGATGCGGGCGAGAATTTCGCTTTCACGGTAGGCGGCGTCGAAAACGCGGCGGAACCGGCGGTAGGTGGTGCGGCGGGTGCCGCCGCCGCGGCAGAAGCCGGCGAAGTCGAGAAACCGGCGGTAGTGGCTGAAGCCTACGAGGGAAAGTTCTGGATGGGCGGGCAGGTAGTTTTTCCACACCCAGTACCAGGCGGTCATTTCACCGTACCTGACGTTTTCGGCGGAAATGTTGTCGCCGGTGTCGTCGGCGAGCATGGCGAGGTCGAGACCGGTGCGCGCCTTGCCGGCCTGGAGGGGTTCGACGCAGTCCGACCGCCACACCGGGCGGCGGTCGAAATAGACGCAGAATATTTTAACGGCTGACATCGTCGCGCGGCGCACGTGATTCAGGCTTCGCCGTCTTTCGCGAACGCCTCGCACTTCGCGGCGAGCGCGTCGGCGTACTGCCGGAAATCGTTTTTGACGGGTATTTCGGAATCCGCCCCGATCTTACCGCCCGGCGGCAGGTCGAAATGCGGTTCGAGCCGGTCGCGGCGGGCGACGGCGACGTTGAACAGGTCGAGGACGCCGTCGAAGCGCCCTTCGCCGAGGTTTTTGTCACCGGCGTCGACGAACACGACCGGCACGCCCATCGCGACGCACGGCAGCGCGCAGTGGATGCGGCTGGTGACGCAGAAGCGCGCGCGGGAATATCTTTCGAGCATTTTTCTGGAATAGTCGAACTTGCTCTTCTCGTCGGTGAAGATGCACTCCATGACCGAATGGGTGTAATACTCGGCGGAGAGGATAAGGTCTTTGGTGAAGAGCGTGAGGTAGGTTCGCAGAAACACGCCGAGCATCGCGAACGCGCAGAGTTTGAACGCCGGCGACTCGCGGTAGAGCGCCTGCGGCAGCATCTTGACGAACACGCGCACCGCCATCACCGGATGGAGCAGCAGCCAGGGCAGCGAAAAGAGCGCGTCGCGTTTGGTGAAGGAATGGAGCGGGTCGACGAAGCACACGCCGCGGCGTTCGGCGGGCGGCGCGCGGGGGAAGGTGCGCCCGAGGGTGAGCGTGAGGCAGTTCGAGAAATAGGCCGGCACGCCGTGCCGCTCGAGAATTTCGGCGGTGGTGCGGTCGCGGCAGCCGACCGGGCCGTATTTGCGCATGTACGCGACCGTCGCCGGGGTAAGCAGCCGCGACGCCATTTTCGGGCGCATGTGAAAGGCGACGAACAGCGGCACCACGTCGTCCGACGGCGGGAACTGCCTGGGATAGTGCATGAACCAGCCGTTGAGAATGACTTTCGTTTTGCCGCCGGCGTATTTGTAGAGCTCTTCGCGTTCGATCAGTTCGGTCGCGTGCATGAACTGGTCGGCAGCGACGGACTGGATGTAGTCGCCGATGTTCTTGTGGACGCCGCCTTTTGAAAGGTAGTACATGACGCCGTGTTTCATCGCATTCTCCGATTTTTACCGTCTGCCTTTGGCGTTGACCGCTTCGACGATTTTGTCGGCGACGGCGGCTGACGCCCGTCCGGTTTCGAAACATCCGCGTTCTTTGAGGAACTCCGCGCACTTCGCCTTGTAGCGTTCCTCCGAAAAACTCTCCACAGCCTCTTCCAGCGCGTCGTTGGTGGTGCAGACCGGGAACGGCGTCGATTCAAGGGGGTAGTAGAAGCCGACGTCGGCGGAATAGCGTTCGAGGTCGGAGGCGTAGATGAAGCCGGGGGCGCCGCCGAGCATGAAATCGCAGATCCACGACGAATAGTCGGTCACGCCGGCGTCGCAGGCGACGAGCAGTTCCTGGATGTCGGGGTAGGCACCGACGTCGAGACAGCCTTCGGAGGCGAGCGTGAATTTTTCAAGGTCGCGCTTGTGCAGCCTGAAGAGCAGCAGCCATTCGCCGCCGAAGCGCGCGGCGAGCGCCCGGCGGAAGCGCCCGCAATCGAGGTCGAAGCTGTCCACGAAACCGCCGGGACGGAACGTCGGGGCGTAGATGGCCAGGTGCACGCCGGGGGCGACGCCGAGGCGACTGCGCACTTTGGCGGCGACGGCGGCCTTTCGCGCCGCGTCGCCGGAGACGAGCAGGTCGTTGCGCGGGTGGCCGCACTCGAGAATTTCGGCGGTCGGCCAGTAGCTCGTGCGGTAGACTTCGTTTTCAAAGATGCTGTTGGAGATCACGTAGTCGGTCAGTTCGTCGGCGCGGGCGCGGATTTCCGCGGCGGCGAGGCCCTGGCGTTTGAGACCGAGCGAGCCGTGCATCGGCTGAAAGTAAGTCTGGCCGCGGCGTTTGCGGATGATGGCGCTGCGCACGAAATTGAGCCCGTTTTCGCACCACACGCCTGCGGTGTAGGCGGCGCGGATGTAGGCGGCGGAGCCGAGGCGAACGATTTTGACGCCGGGCGGCACGTCGTCGGCCGGGGCGTTCTCGTTCAAGGCCCAGATGATTTCGAGGCCCGGTCTTTTGACGAGTTCTTCGGTGATGTATTTCGGGTTGCAGCAGTACTCGCCCTGGAAAGTCCTGAACAGCACCCGGTTGGGCACCAGGCGAAAGCGCCCGAAGACGAGCGACGCGAGGACGCGCAAGACGTGTTTCACGCGTCTTTTCAGTCTGCGCCACAGGCCGCCCATCCGGCGATCATCCTTTCGTAAGCCTCCATGAGGCCGACTTTCGGGGTCCAGCCCAGCGAGCGCAGGCGCGAGCAGTCGAGTTTCATTCTGAA
>JAGCAM010000048.1 GCA_017652705.1 Kiritimatiellia bacterium
AAGGCCGTGCCGGTGTTCCTGTCGGCGAACATGTCCCTGGGCGTGGCGCTGCTGGCGGACCTGGCGAAGCGGGCGGCGGCGATCGTCCGTGCCGTCGCGAACTGGCAGGACGCGAAGCTCTTGGCGGAGCTCTCGGCGAATCTTGGCGAGGCCATGGTCGGCATCAACGCCGAGGAGATCAAGACCATCATGGAGGAGCGCGGACAGTGAAGCCTCACGTTGGCGTTCTGGCGTTGCAGGGCGCGTTCGCCGAGCAGATTCGCGCGTTCCGCGAGACGGGGGCGGATCCGTTCGAGATCCGCTCCGTCAAAGATCTTGCGCGTCCGCTCGATGCGCTCGTCCTGCCGGGGGGCGAATCGACCGTGCAGGGGAAGCTTCTGCACGGGACGGGACTCTTCTCCCCCCTTGCCGAGCGGATTGCCGCCGGACTGCCGGTGTTCGCCACTTGCGCCGGGCTTATCCTGCTGGCTGAACGTCTTGAGGATGATCCAGTGGTCTGGTTCGGCGTTCTGCCTGTCACGGTGCGCCGCAACGCCTACGGACGGCAGCTTGGTAGCTTTGCGACGACCGGCACGGTCGATGGCGATGTCGACGTGCCGATGACCTTTATTCGCGCGCCGTCGATTGTTTCCGTGGGCAAAGGGGTCGAGATTCTTTCGACCTTCCAAGGTCAGCCGACGGGCGTTCGTTACCGGGACATCACGGCGCTCGCGTGGCATCCGGAACTCACTGACGACCGACGGATATTCCAGGCCTTTTTGGCCAAATCAGTCAAAGGACAGTAGAGTACAGGGTTAATTCCATAAGCCGGTTCAGTCCGACGTGGAAATTGATTGGCGCTGACGGGGTTCGCCATACGGATTACAGATTTTCTTGTTCAAGACGGCATCGTTTACATTCTTTGTAACGCCTGTGTCGGAAAAATAGTGAAAATCGAGATTCCCATGGATTGGCATGGGTCTTGCTAATCCCATGTGGAATGAGCGACGAGATTCGGCATGAATGTGGTGTGGCGCTGGTGCGGCTGTTGAAGCCGCCGTTGCACTATCGCGCGAAATACGGCACGTCTGACTGGGGCGGGACAAAGCTCTCTCTTCTTCTCGAAAAGCAGCACAATCGCGGACAGGACGGGGCGGGCGCGGCGATCCTTCGGGCTCGCCCCGTCCCTGGCGAGAGCGCCTACGTCGTCTTTAGGAGCGCCTCGTCGACGCCGCTTGTCGACCTTCTGGGAATGATCGCCCGTCGGACGCCCGACGATGACGAGCAGACGTTCCTCGGCCATCTCCGCTACGCGACGTTTGGTAAAGACGACGTTGCGTGCTGCCATCCATTCGTTCACAAGTCAAGCTGCCTGTCGCGGACGCTCCTTCTCGCCGGGAATTTCAATTTGACGGACAATCGTGCGCTTTTTGAGCGATATGTCGCGTTGGGCCACCACCCCGACTCCCGCGCCGACGGCTATCTGCTCACGCAACTGATGGCGCATTACCTCGGCTGCGCCTTGGACGCGGCGACATTCCAATCGTCCCCGCCGCCCCATCCGTCCCTGTCAGCGATTGCCGGGGTGCTGCGCGCCAGTTTGCAGAATGTTGACGGCGCGTACACGCTCTGCGGGATGACTGGGGATGGCTGGTGCTTCGCCGTGCGCGACCCCCATGGGATTCGCCCCGGTTATGTCTATATCGATGACGAGGTGGCCGTTGTCGCGAGCGAGCGCCCGGCGATTCAGGCCGCGTTCGACGTCGCGCCCGAGGGGGTGAAGGAGTTGCCGCCCGGGGCGGCGCTTGTCATCTCGCCGTCGGGCGAGGTTTCGGAGACGCGTCTCTTTCCGTCTGCGGCGAAACGCTCCTGCTCGTTCGAGCGCATCTACTTCTCGCGGGCGAACGATTGCGACATCCACCGCGAACGCAAGGCGCTTGGCGCGGCGCTTGCCGACCTGATCATGAAGGCTGTCGGAGGAGACTTCGAACACACGTTTTTCAGTTACATTCCCAACTCCGCGCAGGTCGCGTTCCATGGGCTCCTGGAGAAGTTCATCGACGACGGCAAGATGCCGCGCTTCGGACAGATTGCGGTGAAGGACGCGAAGTTCCGCACATTCATCGCGGACGCAGCGTCGCGTCGTGAATTCTACAAGCATGTCTACGATGTCACCTACGGTCTTGTTCGTCCGGGGGAGGACACACTGGTGGTGCTGGACGACTCCATCGTGCGCGGCAACACGATGAAACGCGCCATTCTGCCGATGCTGGACCGGCTGGGACCGAAGCGGATCGTCATCGCCTCGAGCGCGCCG
Source organism: Kiritimatiellia bacterium (assembly GCA_017652705.1). Classification (GTDB taxonomy): domain Bacteria; phylum Verrucomicrobiota; class Kiritimatiellia; order RFP12; family UBA1067; genus UBA1067. Next base: position 2,297 of record JAGCAM010000048.1, read on the forward strand.
CCCATTCGCTATCCCGACTGCTACGGAATCGACATGTCGACCCTGTGCGAGCTCATCGCATTTAAGGCACTGGTTAATCTGCTCGGCGAAACGGCGGAAATGGAATTGCGGCAGATTGAAGGAAAACTTTCGGATCCTTTCGTCAATCCGCTTGCCCAGCTCTATGCCCGCTTCACGCCGGCGGAGCACGATGCCGAGATTGCGCGGCTGCTCACGCCGCCGGGTCTGAAGGCCGAGGTGACGGTCGTGTTCCAGACGGTCGAGGCGCTGCATGCGGCGTGCCCGGGCGACACGGGCGACTGGTATTTCACGGGGGACTATCCGACGCCTGGAGGCTATCGCGTTCTCCACACGGCGCTTAAAAACTATCTGGAGAAAAACGATGAGAGATCTTATTGAGAAATGGAAGGCGGAGCGGGAACGGAAGGCCTTCCTGGCGCTCGAGGACGGCACGGTCTTCGACGGCGTGGCGTTCGGCGCGAAGGTCGATGCCGTCGGTGAGGTCGTCTTCAACACTGGAATGTGCGGCTATCAGGAGATTCTGACGGATCCGAGCTATGCCGGGCAGTTCGTGACGCTGACGTATCCCGAAATCGGCAACTACGGCACGAATCCGGATGACGTGGAATCGCGCGGTCTGTGGCTTAACGGACTCATCATCGGCGAACTGAACGAACCCTCGAACTGGCGTTCGACCCAGTCGCTCGCCGACTACCTGACGGCAGCGGGAAAGCCCGGCATCTACGGCGTCGATACGCGCGCGCTGACGGAGCATTTGCGCGACCATGGCAACATGAAGTCGTATCTGCATGTCGAAGCATGCGTGGTGCGGAACGGTAGGGGTGGCACTCCGAGTTGCCAGCCAGCGATTCCCTCAGGGGGTCTGTCCCCATCCGAAGGAATTGCCAAGGCTCGGGCGTGGGAGGGTCTCGACGGACAGGACTATGCCGCCAAGGTGACATGCTCCACCCCCTACCAATTCATGGGGACAGACCCCGCTAAAAGTGGTAAAAGTGGGGACAGACCCCAATTGGAAAAGATAATTGTCTATGATTTCGGCGTAAAGTCTAATATTTTGCGCAGTTTAAGAAGCTCTGGGTTTGAGGTGTGGGTGGTTCCGGCGAAGACGTCAGCCGAGGACGTGCTGGCGATGAAGCCCGATGGGGTGTTCCTTTCAAATGGTCCGGCTGACCCGGCTGCGGTGACCTATGCAATTGAGAACATTAGGAAGATTTTGGGGATAGTTCCCATGATGGGCATCTGCCTTGGGCATCAGCTACTGGCACTGGCGTGCGGGGCGAAGACGGGGCGGCTCAAGTTCGGACATCACGGCTGCAACCATCCGGTGAAGAATCTGAAAACCGGGGCGGTAGAGATCACGAGCCAGAACCATAACTTCACGGTTTTGCCTGAGACGTTGCCGGATTGCCTGGAGGTGACGCATGTGAACCTTAATGATGGGTCAATCGAAGGCGTCCGCCATAAGACCCTGCCGGCGTTTTCGGTGCAGTACCATCCGGAGAGTTGTCCCGGCCCCCACGACAGCGGGTATCTTTTCGCCGAGTTCCGGAGGATGATGCAGGGCGCGAGACATGAGACTTGAGACGGGAGGAGACGTTTCGTGAAAAAGCAGGTGAAATACGTATTCATCTCCGGCGGGGTGGTGAGTTCGCTCGGCAAGGGGGTTACGAGCGCGAGTCTTGCGCTGCTGTTGAAGAGCCGTGGCTATTCGGTGTTCATGCAGAAGCTCGACCCCTATCTAAACGTCGATCCCGGCACGATGAGCCCCTATCAGCACGGCGAGGTGTTCGTGACGGACGACGGCGCGGAGACCGACCTCGACCTCGGCCACTATGAGCGTTTTGCGGGCGTGACGTGTACGAAGGCGTCGAACTACACCTCTGGACGCATCTATTCTGCCGTGCTGGCGCGGGAGCGCGCAGGCGGCTACCTTGGCGGCACGGTGCAGGTGGTTCCGCACATCACGAACGAGATCAAGGCGGCGATTCATGCCGCAGGCGAGCACGGCACGGACATCGTTCTTTGCGAGATCGGAGGCGTTTCGGGCGACATCGAATCGCTGCCGTTCCTTGAGGCGGCGCGTCAGTTTCGGTTCGAGGAGGGCGCGGAGAACACGTGCTTCGTGCATTTGACGCTCGTTCCCTATTTGAAGGCGGCGGGCGAGCTGAAGACGAAGCCGTCCCAGCATTCCGTCGGACAGCTTCGCGCGATCGGCATCATCCCCGACATTCTCGTCTGCCGCACGGAGATGCCGATTCCCGAGGAGCACAAGCGAAAGCTCGCGCTCTTCTGCAACGTGCAGCGGGAGCGCGTCATCGAGGAGCAGGACGTGACGGACTCGGTCTATGCCATCCCGCGGCAGCTGCGCCAGCAAGGGCTCGACGAGCAGGTGCTGCGCCAGCTGCGGCTGGACGTGTGGCCGATCAAGCACACGATTTGGGACTCGCTCGTTCGGAAGGCGACGGAGCCGAAACGCACGTGCACGATTGCGCTCGTGGGCAAGTACATCTCCATTCGCGACGCCTACAAGAGCGTTCACGAGGCGCTCCAGCACGCCGGCATGGCGAATGACGCGAAGGTGGAGGTCTTGTCGATAGAAGCCGAAGAGTTAGAAGGGATAGAGCGAATAGACCGTATAGAAGGCGTCGACGGCATATTGGTGCCGGGGGGATTCGGCGCGCGGGGCGTGGAGGGGAAGTGCGCGGCGATTCGCTATGCGCGGGAGAAGAAGATTCCGTTTCTGGGCATCTGCCTGGGCATGCAGTGCGCGGTCATCGAGTTCGCGCGCGATGTCGTCGGCTGGGCGGACGCGAATTCGACGGAGTTCGACGCGAAGACGACGCATCCGGTCATCGACTTGATGGAGGAACAGCGCGGCGTGACGGCGAAGGGCGGGACGATGCGGCTCGGGGCGTATCCTTGTCGGCTGGAACGCGGGTCCGGAGCGGCGAAGTTGTATGGGTGCAAGCTGGGACGAAAGGGACAAGTGGGACAGACGGGACGTGGTGCGGACAGTTTGGAGATCAGCGAGCGGCATCGGCATCGGTATGAGTTTGCCGCGGAAGGTGAGATGCGCGAGACGATAGAAAAGGCCGGCTTGAAAGTCGTCGGACTCTCGCCGGACGGAAAGCTGGTGGAGATGGTTGAGCTGCCGGGTCATCCGTATTTCGAGGCGTGCCAGTTCCATCCCGAGTTCAAGTCGCGCCCGACCGCCCCGCATCCGCTCTTCCACGGCCTCGTCAAGGCGGCGCTGCAGCAGCGGAGTCGGAAGACCATTGCCAAGTAAATTCTGGCCGCGAGCACGTGACTGGGGCTGGTTAGCGGTAGACTTCGTCGTGTGTGCCGACGTCGAGAAGATATATCTCGGAGTCCGTCAGCACGATACGGAGCACTATCCTGTAAGAATATGTGAGGCTCACGGCGTGTCTTCCGAGGTGTTTCCCCGAAAGGGCGTGGAGGCGTAGTTCCGGGTCGTGCGGATTGTTCTCCAGCTTGTGGAGGACGAGAGAGAACGTAGCTGCGAGGTCGCGGTGCGTCTTGAGGAGCTTCTTGGCCGCCCGCTTGAACGTGTCAGTCCAGATGAGCGAAAACGGCATTGCCTCAGTCCTTCAGAAGTTCCGCCATGAGTTCGTCCGCCGTTCCGCGCGTCACGCGTCCCGCCTTTATGTCGGCTTCGGCTGCGGCAATCCTGGCGTCAGAAAGGCGGGGGAAAAGACAGAGTGAATCCTGGGAATTCGCGAAAGGTGGAAAGGTGTAAAACATTTCACAGAGCGTTACAGGAAATGTAATGAGAGTGGGGGAAAAGGGCTGAAGACACGGATTGTGCGATTAATTTGATGGTGTGGCACGGAAATTGCTAAGCGGTTTCAGATGAAAAGATCAGATATCAAATCCATCCTCTTGATCGGGGCGGGGCCGATTGTCATAGGGCAGGGATGCGAGTTCGACTATTCCGGCGTGCAGGCGGTGAAGGCGCTGAAGGGCGAGGGGTACCGCGTCGTGCTGGTGAACTCCAATCCGGCGACGGTTATGACGGATCCCGAGCGCGCGGATGCCACCTACATCGAGCCGCTGACAGTCGATTCGCTTACGGCCATCATTGAGAAGGAACGTCCCGATGCGCTTCTCCCGACGCTGGGTGGGCAGACGGCGCTCAACCTTGCGATGGAATTGCACCGCGCGGGCGTGCTGGCGAAGTTCGGCGTGGAGATGATCGGCGCGAACGCGGACGCCATCGACCGCGCCGAGGACCGCAATCTCTTCAAGGCGGCGATGACGCGCCTCGGACTTGACCTGCCGCGTTCCGGGAGCGCCCATTCGCTTGAAGAGGCGAAGGCGATTGCCGACAGGATCGGTTCATGGCCGCTCATCATCCGTCCCGGCTTCACGCTCGGCGGCACGGGCGGCGGAATCGCGCACGACGCCGCGGAGTTCGAGACGATCGTCTCGGGTGGACTTGCCGCGTCTCTCAACCACGAGGTTCTCGTCGAGGAATCGCTCATCGGGTGGAAGGAATTCGAGATGGAGGTGATGCGCGACAAGGCGGGCAACGCCGTCATTGTCTGCTCCATCGAAAATCTCGACCCGATGGGCGTTCACACCGGCGATTCGATAACGGTGGCGCCGGTTCAGACGCTCACCGACCGCGAATACCAGGCCATGCGCGACGACTCGATCGCGGTGCTCCGCGAAATCGGCATCGAGACGGGCGGCTCGAACGTGCAGTGGGCGGTGGATCCGGAGACAGGCCGCCGCATCATCATCGAGATGAATCCGCGCGTGAGCCGGTCGTCCGCGCTCGCGTCGAAGGCGACGGGTTTCCCCATCGCCAAAATCGCAGCGCTGCTCGCCGTAGGTTTCACGCTCGACGAACTGAAGAACGACATCACACGCGTGACGCAGGCGTGTTTCGAGCCGGCGCTCGATTACGGCGTCGTCAAAATGCCGCGCTTCGCCGTCGAGACGTTTCCCGGAGCGGAAGCCCGGCTGGGCACCCAGATGAAATCGGTCGGTGAGACCATGGCCATCGGCCGCACTTTCAAAGAGGCGTACCGCAAAGCGCTGCGTTCGCTCGAAGTGGCGGATCCGCTCAGGTACCACGACGTCTCGACTTTCGACCCGTGGTTCAAGGTCCAGATCGCCGAGATGGCGGCTTACCAGGACTGGCTCGCGACGCTCTCGCCCGGCGACGTTACCCCGGACGTTCTCCTGCAGGCGAAGTCGATGGGGTTCAGCGACCGGGAACTCGCGGCGGTCTGGCGGACGGATGAAAATGCGGTGCGGAAGCAACGCCTCGGATGGAATATCCGGCCTTCTTTCGGCGTGGTCGACACGTGCGCCGGCGAGTTCAAGGCGGTCACGCCCTATTACTACTCGAGCTATTTTCCCGACCGCGGCCGACCGCAATCAACTTTGCGTGCCACCGCTCCCCGGCGCAAGATTATGGTCTTGGGCGGCGGGCCCAACCGCATCGGGCAGGGCATCGAGTTCGACTGGTGCTGCTGCCACGCCGCGTTCGCGCTCAGGAAGAAGGGGTACGAAGTGGTGATGGTCAATTCCAACCCGGAGACCGTGTCGACCGACTACGACACGAGCGACCGCCTCTATTTCGAACCGCTCACTTTCGAAGACGTGATGGAAGTGTACGAGCACGAGGGCTGCGACGGGGTGATCGTCCAGTTCGGCGGGCAGACGCCGCTCAACCTCGCCCAGAGGTTGAAATCGGCGGGGGCGAAGGTGATCGGCACGTCTCCGGACGACATCGACCTCGCCGAAGACCGCGACTATTTCCGCGCGCTGGTCGACGAGGTCGGCATGCGCCAGCCGCCGAGCGGCATCGCCCACACGGTCGAAGAGGCGGTGGCGGTGGCGGCGCGGGTGGGCTATCCGGTTCTGGTGCGCCCGAGTTTCGTGATCGGCGGCCGCGGCATGGCGATCTGCCGCGGCGAAGGGGAACTGAAGAAGTATGTCGGCGAGGCGATCGGAATGACGGCTGCCGCCGGCGGCGCGCTGGCAACACGGCCGGCGGAATCGGAGACTCCTATCCTGGTCGACAAGTTTCTGCAGCACGCGGTCGAGCTTGACGTCGACTGCGTGTCCGACGGCGTGACCACGGTGATCGGGGCGATACTCGAACACGTTGAACCGGCCGGCTGCCATTCGGGCGATTCCGCCAGCGTCACCCCGCCGGTGTCGCTTTCGGCGGCGACGGTCGCCGAAATACGCGCGTACGCCAGGATTTTCGCCAACCGGCTGAAAGTGCGGGGGCTGATGAATCTGCAGCTGGCGGTGGTGAAGTCGCCGGAAGGCGAAGACGGCATCTTCATGATCGAGGTCAACCCGCGGGCGTCACGAACCGTGCCGTTCGTTTCGAAGGCAATCGGAGTGTCGCTCGCCGGCGTAGCCGCGCGGGTGATGGCCGGGGAGCGGCTCTCCGAAATCGGATTCACCCGGGAAATAGCGCCGCGGACGGTCTGCGTGAAAGAGGCGGTGTTCCCCTACGCGCGTTTCCCGGGCGTTGACGTAACCCTCTCGCCGGAGATGCACTCGACCGGCGAAGTGATGGCGATGGACGCCGACGCCGACTTGGCCTACCTCAAAAGCCAGACCGCGGCGGGCACGCCGGTGCCTTCGGGGGATTTCATTTTCGTGGCGGTTCCGCGGGAAAACCGCGACGCGGTCGCAGGGCTGGTCAAGTCGGGCAAGGCCAAGTGGATAGTGGACGTGAACCGCACCGACCTGGAATTGCGCGGCGCGGCGGTCTGCCGCGGCATACCGGTCACGACCACGATCGCCGGATTCAAAGCGGCGGTCTGCGGCATGGCGGGAGATTACGACGCCGCCTCGCATCCGCCGGTTTCGCTTCAGGAACTTCGCGTAAAAGCCGGCTGACGCGACCCGCCCGCCGTCCGCCGGCGCTGGCATTCAGCGCGGCGACATGGCGGAAGTCGGCGTCAACGGGCGTTTATCGTCCCGGCTTCCAGGTGCGGTGGCGCACGGCAAGTCGGATTTTATGGTATAATGCATGCCATGAGAATACGCCGCGGCGGCAAGCCATACGCCGGAAGAGCCAGACACGTTACCGGACCTTGCACGGAAGGGAAAGACATGGATAAACTCTATCGGAGCAGTGACGAGAAGCAGATTGCGGGGGTGTGCGCCGGCACCGCGCACATGTTCGATTTGAACGTTGCCGGGCTGCGCTGTACGGTCGCGCTCGTTGCTGTTTTTCTGACCGGCGCGCCCGCGCTCGTCTACTGCATGCTCTGGGCGGTGCTCAAGGAACGCCCCACAGCCGGCCGTGGCTAAATAAAAATGATATAATAAAGGCGTCGTTAACGAAAAAAAGGAGGCAGACAGATGGTGGACTTCGAGAAAGAGTTCGGCAAGTGGAACGGGCAGAGCGTGCCAGGCTACGTGGAAGCCAAGGTGCAGATCGCCGCCACGTTCAGAATCGTGTACGGCTGGATGTGCGCGGGGCTCGCGCTTTCCGGCGTGGTCGCGTGGTACGTCGCGTCGACCGGCGCGTACAAAACCATACTCTCCGGTCCGGGGCTGATAATCTGCGTCGTCGCGGAGCTCGCGCTCGTCTTAACGCTTTCGGCGGCCATCGGCAAGATTCCGGTGGCGCTGGCGTACCTCCTGTACGCGGCCTACGCGGCGGTGAACGGGCTGACGCTTTCGGTGGTGTTTCTCGCGTACGAACTTTCGTCCGTCACGAGGGTGTTTTTCATCACCGCGGCGACATTCGGCGGCGTCGCGGTTTACGGCACGGTCACTAAAAACGATCTCACCGGCATCGGCTCGTTCTGCGGGATGGCGCTGTGGGGGCTCATCGTCGCCCTCGTGGTGAACATGTTCCTGGGCAGCGGCGGGCTGGACATTCTGATATCTTTCGCAGGCGTGATTATTTTCACCGGGCTCACCATGTACGACGCGCAGAAAATCAAACAGGTCGCGGCGAAGGAGTCGACTTTGGATTCGGCGGCGGTGAAGCGTCTCGGCATCATGGGGGCGCTTTCGCTGTACCTTGATTTCGTAAACCTGTTTCTCTACGCGTTAAGAATTCTCGGCAAGCGCCGGTAGGAGGTGGCAGACCATGGAAATTGAAATCACCAAGGACAACTTCGAGGCGGAGATAGAAAAATCCGACCGCCCGGCGCTGGTTGACTTCTGGGCGCCGTGGTGCGGCCCGTGCCGCATGCTCGCGACGGTTGTCGCCCAAATCGCCGAAGAGAAAGGCGACTGGCTGAAAGTCGGCAAGGTGAACGTCGACGAGCAGCCCGAACTCGCGGCGAGGTTCGGGATTTCCAGCATTCCGGCGGTGCTGCTTTTCAAGAACGGTCAGCTCGCCGGCACCTCGGTCGGGTATGTGCCGAAAGAAGAACTTGAAGCTTTCATCGGCTCGTAAGCCCTGGGAAGGCGCGGGAATGAAAGACGCACCGGGGGGTGCTGCGCGAGATCGCCATGTCTGAAGCGGCCGGGTACTGGAAAGAATGGTCGGCGAAATGCCGCGGCGATCTGACGGGGGACATACTGCCTTTCTGGCTGAGGCACGGCCTTGACCGGGTGCACGGAGGGGTCTACACCTGTCTCGACCGCGACGGGACGCTGATGGACCCGACGAAAAGCGGCTGGTTCCAGGGGCGTTTCGCCTTCACTCTCGCCTACGCCTGCAACGCCGTGGAGCGCAACGAGGAATGGCTCGCCGCCGCGAAGGGCACGCTCGACTTCATCGAATCCCATCTTTTCGACGGGCGCGGGCGGGCGTATTTCTCCCTCGCCGCCGACGGCACCCCGCTGCGGATGCGCCGTTATCTCTTCAGCGAATGTTTCGCCGCGATCGCCATGGGCGAATACGCGAAGGCCACCGGCGAGGGGGTGTACGCCGAGAAGGCGCTCGACCTTTTCAAGCGCATACTCAGATTCGCCGGCGACCCGGCGGCGACGCCGCCGAAGTACGAACCGGCGTTCCGCGCCATCGGCCATTCGCTGACAATGATGCTCGTGAACGTGGCGCTGCGGATAAAGGAAGTTTGCGGCGACGCCGTTCTCGACCGTCAAATCGACGAGTCGGTGAGGCTCATCCGCGACTGCTTCGTGCACCCGGAATTCAGGGCGCTGCTCGAGACGGTGGGGCCCCGCGGCGAATTCATCGACACGATGGCGGGGCGCACGATCAACCCCGGGCACGCGATTGAGACGAGCTGGTTTCTGATGGAGGTCGCGGAGAACCGCGGCGACGGAGAGCTGCTGAAACTGGCGCTCACGATTCTCGACTGGTCGCTCGACTGGGGGTGGGACGGCGAATACGGCGGCGTGATCAGCTTTCGCGACTGCCGGAACTTTCCGGCGCAGTGCTACGAGCAGGACATGAAATTCTGGTGGCCGCAGTGCGAGGCGATGATCGCCGCGCAGTACGCCTGGTCGCTGACGAAGGAGGCGAAGTGGCTGGAGTGGCACCGGCGCTGCCGGGAATGGACGTACGCGAGGATGCCGGATCCGGAGTACGGGGAGTGGTTCGGTTATCTGCACCGCGACGGAACCGTGGCGCAGCCGGCGAAGGGCAACCTGTTCAAAGGGCCGTTCCACATACCGCGGATGATGGTCAAGGCGATTGAACTGGAACACAAGGAAAGGAAGGCAACATGAGAGATTCGGTGACTAAGGCGTGCGCGGCGGCGGTCGCGCTCGCGGCGGCGGCGGCGGCGGCGGAGCTTTCGCCGTTTCCTCGGCTGACGACGGCGAAGCGGGTGGAGGTTTTCGACGAGGGGGCGGTGCGGGCCGAGATGTCGAAGCGGGCGACGGATGACTGGATGCGGACTCCGTTCATGCTTTCGGACGCGCTGCTCAGGGCGTCGACGCACACGTCCATCGACGTGCGCCGCGACTCGGACACGCTCTACGTGAGTTTTCTCTGGTTCACGGCCGGTCGCGAAGGCCCGTGCACGCCAGGCACGCCGACGGGGGACGGCACCGGGGTGACGGACGGGCTGGAGGTGATTTTCACGCCCCGGGGCGACCGGCTCGGATTCATCCAGTTCGGTCTCGCCGGGACTGAAAAGTGGATGAACTGCTACTGGCCGTACCGCGACGGCAAGCGCGACTTCACGCGGAACATGCGTTTCGAAGCGACGTGGCTGCCGGTAGTCAAGTACGGCGAAGTGAACGCGAGATTCGTGACGTTCAGGTTCAGGATCGATGAAATCGCGGCGGAGGAATCGCGCGGGCTCGTCGGCTTCAACGCGATGCGCACCGATCTGAAGCTCGCCGAGAACGCGGTCTGGAGCCATCTGCCGGGGGCGGGCTTTTCATGCGGCTCCGGGAACGGGTGGCTGAGACTCGCCGACGACGCGCCGCAGCCGGCGGAGACGGTGGCTGGCACGCCGGCGGCCGAACGCCGGCTCGCCGAGGCGAAGGCCCGCAACCGCGGGCGCCGGCCAAAACTGCAGGTGACTTACGACTGGCCGGACGAAATGGTCGGCGGTCCGTACGACAAGGCGACGCTCGAGAGGGAATTCCGCTACCTCAAGGGCAAGGGCGTTTCACGGATCTACTGGATCGACTATCCTGGGCTGGAGAAGGGCGCCGAACCCGACGAAGACGGCATGGTGCACCTGTGGCGGCACCACCGAACGATCATGTCTAACCTGACGAAGACGGTGGCGAACTTCGGGGAGGATCCGCTGTTCTTCGCGGTTAAAACCGCGCACCGTCTGGGGCTGGAGTTCTACACGGTGGTGAAACCGTACGACCTGCACACGGGCACGCCGCGCGCGGCGGCGCCGGAAGGCTGCACCTTCGCCGGGGTGCCAGTCGTCGGCGGCAGGCTGTACCCGTGGGATCATTTCGTGCGGCGCAACCCGCAGTTCGGCTTCCGGCGCAACCCGGCGTGGCGCACCGCGCCGTACGACGCGAAGCTCACTAAAGTGACGGTGTTCAACGGGTCCGACGAGGCGTTTCCGTTCAAGGCCGAGGAGGCCGAACTTTACACGAGCATGGACAATCTCAAGTACACGAAGACGTCGGCGAAGGCGTCGCTGCGGCTGGTGGAGCGGCCGGTTTACGAGTGGACGCCGGCGGGAAACAGGGCGACGGCCGGCCGCGTCAAGGTGCGGGCGCTCGAATTCACCGGCATACCAGGCGCAGTGCGGTACGCGGCGGTGAAGTTCCCCGCGTGGAAAGGGCCGTGGCGGTTGCGCAACGCTCGGTATCTGGCGCTCGAGGTGGAAGACGAGAACGGCCCGGTGGCGGTGACGTTTTCGCAGATCAAGCGAGGGCAGAACGCCGGCGTTTCGAAAGGCGGGGACTTCCGCGAGTGCGGTTTCGAGTTCTACCACGACGGGGGCAGCGCCTGCTGGAGCGACACCTCGGAATACATGGAGAACGTGTTCATGATCGGTCCCGGCGGGGTGCTGGCCTTCGGCGTCGGGCAGGACGAATACCGCCCCGACATGCCGGATCCGTCGCATCCCGAGGTTCAGGACCATTTCGTCGAATTCTTCGTGAAGCGGGCGGTCGCGGCCGGCGCCGACGGGGTGGACGTTCGCATCGCGCACCACCACTGCTGCCAGGAATGGCTGTCGTACGCGTACGCCGAGCCGGTGCTGAAGACGTTCCGCGAGCGTTTCGGCCGCGAACCGAAGGCGGAGTTCGCCGACTACGGCCGCATCCGCCGTATCCGCGGCGAAGGGCACACCGCGTTTCTTCGCAAGGCGGCGGCGCTGCTGCACGCCAGCGGCAGGAAGCTGCACCATCATTTCGAGGCGCGGATGATCACCGGGCCGGAGTACGACACCTACTGCCAGATTCACTGGGACTGGAAGACCTGGCTGGAAGAAGGCATCGTCGACGGGCTGTCGCTCAAGTACGTCGGACCGTTCAACTGGCGTCTCGACAGCGACGTGCTGCCGCTCGCGCGCGGCAAGGGGGCGGAGGTGAACATGGTCAGCGCGCCGGCCGATCCGCGCATCGGCGGGGCCCCGGCGCTGCTGCGAGCGCCGGAGGTCGGCGGCAACGTGTGGGACCTCTGCCGCGACGGCGGGCTGGACGCGATGAACGTCTATGAAACGTGGGTTTATCTGCGCACGACGCCGGACGGCGACTGGATGTTCCGCGGCGCGGCGGATCTGATGTTCGACACCTGGCGCCGTCGCGTCCGGGGGGAATGAATTAAAGGAGTCTGAAAGGTGAAAAAAGCGGTTCTGGCGGCGTTCGCCGCGGCGTTCGCCGCGCGGGGTTTCTGCGAAGTGCCGGATGAAAAGGCGACACCCGAATCACAGGGGGTTTCGTCACGGGCGGTGCTCGACTGGATAGACGCCTGCGAGAAGAAGCTCAAGTACATGCACGGGTTCGTGATACGGCGGCACGGCAAGGTGATAGCCGAAGGCAGCTGGAAGCCTTTCGACACCCTCAACGAAACCCACATGCTCTATTCGCACTCGAAGAGTTTCGTCTCGACCGCGATCGGCATGCTGACCGAGGAGAAGAAGCTCGATCTCGACGAGAGGGTGGCGGACATATTCCCCGACAAGCTGCCGCCGAACGCCGGTGAAAATCTCAGGGAAGTGCGCATACGCGATCTGCTCACTATGAACTTCGGCGCGGCGCCCGACCACCAGCTCCGGTCGGCCGGAGGCGACTGGGCGGCGACGGCGCTGGCGAAGAAAATCGAACACCGGCCGGGGACGTTTTTCCGCTACGATTCGGACGCGACGTACCTGCTCTCGGCGGCGATCATGCGGCGCAGCGGGCAGACGGTCATGGAGTATCTGAAGCCGCGGCTGTTCGGGCCGATCGGCATCGAGAAGGCTTGGTCGACGTGTTCGCCGCAGGGCATCCCCTGCGGCGGCTGGGGCATGAACATGACGACGCGCGAAATCTCGCGCTTCGGACAGTGGCTGCTGAACGAAGGCGCCTGGAACGGGCGGCAGCTCGTCTCCCGCGACTGGGTCCGGCTTGCGACCGCGAAGCAGACTCGCAGCGGCTGGGGCGGGCGCCACATGGAGGACCACCCGGAGAGCGACTGGTACCAGGGTTACTGTTTTCAGTTCTGGCGCTGCCGCCACAACTGCTACCGGGCGGACGGGGCCGACGGGCAGTACACGATAGTGATGCCCGAGCAGGACGCCGTGGTGTCGCTGCACGCCGGGCTAGACGATCTCGCGCTCGAGCAGAACCTCGTCTGGGAGCATCTGCTGCCGGCGATGGGTAAAGCGCCGCTCGCGGAGAACGCGGAACTTTCGGCGAAACTGAGCGAACGCTGCGCGTCACTCGCGATAGCGCCGGTGGCGGGTTCGGCGGAGGGCGGCGCGTGGCTGCCGGGCGCTACGGTGGCGTTCCCCGAGAACAAGCGCGGCTACCGGCACGTCCGGTTCGAGAAGGCGCCGGGCGGCTGGACGTGCAGAATGGCGACGCCGGCGGGCGAATTCGAATTTCCGGTCGGCTACGGCGAATGGCGGAAGGGGTTCGTCACGATCGACCCGGGCGGGGTGGAATGTCTGAACATGATCATCGGACGCCAGCCGATAGCGTCTTCGGCCGCGTTCGACGAGAACGGCGATTTCGTTTTCAGGGCCCATCTCACAGGCACGACGACGGGGATGGACTTCAAACTGACCGCCACCGGCGGGAAGGCGCGCGTGACCGGCACGGTCTGCAAAACCGTGTTCAAGTGAGGGGGACTATCATTTAACCGGATAATTTGGTAGAATAAACGTCATGGTACCGAAAAAATATATTGGCATCTTCGCGATGCTTGTTAGCTGCTTCGCGCTTTGGGGGCTTCTCAACAACATGACGGACAATCTCGTGCCGTCTTTCCAGAAGATATTCATGACGAGCCAGTCCACGGCGGGTTTCGTGCAGATATCGTTTTACGGGGCGTATTCGGTGATCGCGCTCGCGGCGTCGTTCCTCATCCAGAAGGCCGGGTACCGGGTCGGAGTGCTGGCTGGGCTCGGGGTGTACATAGCCGGAGCGCTTCTTTACGTGCCGGCGTGCATCATGCAGAGTTTCTGGACGTACATCGCGGGCATCTTCATCGTCGCCGGAGGGTGCGCCGTTCTGGAAACGACCTGCAACCCATACGTGCTCGCTCTCGGCGACGAAGAGACGGCGGTCAGGCGGCTCAACTTCGCGCAGATGTTCAATCCGCTCGGTTCCTTCATCGGCATCATCCTCGCGCAGCAGCTCATCCTCGCGCATCTGAACCCGGCGACGGCCGCGGAGCGCAGGGCGATGGACCCCGCCGCGCTCAAGGAGATCGTCAACACAGAGCTTTTCTGGGTGTGCGTGCCGTACGTGGGGCTGTGCGCTATCGCCGCGGCGATCTGGGTTTTCTTCTACCGGTCGAAACCGACCGAAATCGACAAGTCGGAGGGCGGCTTCTCCGACATCGGCGAAGTGCTGCGCATCCTCATGCACTCCCCGCGCTGGTATCTCGGGGTGGTCGCCCAGATATTCTACGTCGGCGTGCAGATCGCCGCCTGGACGTGGATGAACGTCTACTGCCAGAAGGAGCTCGGCGTCACTCCCAAGCAGGGCGCGTCGTACTACCTGATAGCGCTGTGCATGTTCATCGCCTGCCGCTGGATCTGCACCGGGCTCATGAAGTGGTTCAACCCGGCGAAGATGATGGCGGTGTCGGCGTTCTGCGCGGTGCTCGCGTCGCTCGGCGTGATGTACCTGCCGAGCAGGGTGATCTTCGCCGCCTTCGGGCTGCCGTTCTCCTGGAACGTCGTCTGCCTCTGCGCGATGAGCGGCTTCATGTCCCTCATGTTCCCGACCATCTACGGCATCGGCCTCGGCGGCATCGACCCCAAGGCCCACAAGCTCGGCGCGGCCGGGCTCATCATGGCGATCGTCGGCGGCGCGCTCCTGACCCCCTGGATGGCCGCGATCATCGACAAACCCGGCTTCTGGTCCGCGCTGGTGCCGATGTTCGACGCCACGGTCGATCCCAACCTCAAGGCCTCCTCGATGTCGCTCCGGGCCTCCTTCGTCGTCCCCGCCATCTGCTTCGCGGTGGTGTTCGTCTACGCAATGATTTTCCGCCGGAGAAAAGGCGGTGTTTCACAGCAATAAAACAAGGAGAGGAATGAAAAAATCTGTCATGACCGCTTTCGCCGTCGCCGGGCTCTCGCTCGCCGCGGCGTACAAGCCAGAGAAGTGGAATCTCGACGCACGGGAGAAATTCGCCGCGCAGCGCTTCGGCGTGTTCATTCACTGGGGCATCTACGCCAACTACGCCCAGGGCGAATGGTACCTGCAGCAGGGCAAGCTCGACGAAAAGGCGTACTCCCGAATGATGTATGGTTTCTGTCCCTCGAAGTTCGACGCGAAGGAGTGGGTGCGTGTGTTCAAACGCGCCGGCGCGAAATACGTCACGATAACCTCCCGCCACCACGACGGCTTCTCGCTCTGGCCCACCAGGGTCGACGACGGCTACAACATCGCCCTCACCCCGTTCAGGCGCGACATTCTCGGGGAGCTCTCCAAGGCGTGCGACGAAGCCGGGCTGCAGCTCAACTTCTACTATTCGCTGATGGACTGGCACCGCAAGGACTACCCCGCCGGCAAATGCGCCAGCGTAGTGCTCGGCAACCAGAAGGGCGACTACGCTTCGTACAAGAAGTTCATGCTCGCCCAGATCGCCGAGCTCATCGACAACTACCACCCGGGCAACATCTGGTTCGACGGCGAATGGGAGCACGCCGGGTACAGCAACGGCAAATGGAACCGCTCGCTTGACTGGGACTTCGACACCATCTACGACTTCATCCACTCTAAAAAGACGCTCGTCGCCAACAACAACCACCAGCCGATCCGCGACAAGGAGGACATCCAGCTGTTCGAGCGCGACCTGCCCGGCGACAACTCCGACGCGGGCTTCTCGGTCAACCAGCCCGTCGCGCGCGACCGGCCGGTCGAGCAGTGCGATGTAATCCAGAACAACGTCTGGGGCTACCGGATCGGCGAAAATCGCTTCCGCTCGGCGGACGACGTCGTGGCGATGCTCGCCCGCGCCGCGGCCAACGACGCGAACCTGCTCATGAACATCGGCCCCGACGGTTCGGGCATGCTGCCGGCCAAGGCGGTTGAAGTGATGGAGAAGGTCGGTGAATGGATGGACAAGAACGGCGAGTCGATCTACGGCACCTCGGCCGGGCGCATCGGCCTCGGCAAGGACATCGTCTCCACCCGCAGGGGCAACGTGCTGTATCTCCACTTCCTCAAGCCGGGAGTGGAGAAATTCGCGTTCAAACTGAGCGGCGAAATCGAGTCGGCCGCCTGCCTCGCCTCGGGCGAAAAGGCGGGGGTCGAACGCACGCCGTCGGGCGACGTCGTCGTGTCGATCAGCCGCGAGAAGGGCTGCAAGTTCGACAAGGTGGTCAAGATCGTCGTCAGGTGAGACGGCGCGGAGCTTTATTAATAACAAAAGGAAAGAAGGCAGATCATGGCACAGACAGTATGGCAGATGAACGGATTTCCCAGGGTGGGCATCCGCCCGATTATCGACGGGCGCCGCCGCGGCGTGCGCGAGTCGCTCGAAGTCCAGACGATGAACATGGCGAAATCCGCCGCGAAACTCATCAGCGACAATCTCCGCTATCCCGACGGTTCCAAGGTTGAGTGCGTAATCGCCGACACCACGATCGGCGGCGTGTACGAAGCCGAGAAGTGCGCGAAGAAGTTCCGCGAAAACGGCGTCGGGGTTTCGCTCTCGGTCACGCCGTGCTGGTGCTACGGCACCGAGACGATGGACGCCGACCCGCAGATACCCAAGGCGGTGTGGGGCTTCAACGGCACGGAGCGCCCCGGAGCGGTGTACCTCGCGTGCATGCTCGCCGGTTACGCGCAGCGCGGAATGCCCGCCTACGGCATCTACGGGCACGAAGTGCAGGACGCGAAAGACACCTCGATACCCGACGACGTCGCCGAGAAGATACTGCGCTTCGCCAAGGCCGGTCTCGCGGTGGCGATGATGAAGGGCAAGAGCTATCTTTCGATCGGCTCGAGCGCGATGGGCATCGCCGGGTCTTTCGTGAACGTCGATTTCTTCCAGGACTACCTCGGCATGCGGCCCGAGAACATGGACGAATGCGAAATCACCCGCCGCATCGAAGAAGGCATCTACGACAAGGACGAATACGAGAAATGCCTCGCGTGGATGAAGAAATACTGCAAGGAAGGCAGGGACTACAACCCCAGGGCGATACAGAAATCGCGCGCGGCCAAAGACGCCGACTGGGAGTTTCTCGCCAAGATGGCGATCATCGTGCGCGACATGATGGTGGGCAACCCGAAACTCGCCGAAATGGGCTTTGGCGAAGAGGCGGTAGGACGCAACGCGATCGCGGGCGGTTTTCAGGGCCAGCGCCAGTGGACGGACCACTGGCCGAACGGCGACGTCGCCGAAACGTTCTGCAACAGCTCGTTCGACTGGACGGGTCCGAAGCAGCCGACGATCCTCGCCACCGAGAACGACTCGCTCAACGGCGTATGCATGCTGATGATGTGGCTCCTGACCAACAAGGCGTCGATGTTCGCCGACGTGCGCACTTACTGGAGCGACGCCGCGGTGAAACGCGCCACGGGCAAGGGTCTGCCGAAAGAGGCGAAGGCCGGCATCATCCACCTGCTCAATTCGGGCAGCTGCTGCCTCGACGCGGCGGGCGCGATGAAAGAGAAAGGCAAGAGCGTCTTCAAGAACTGGTGGGACGTGACGCAGAAAGACATCGAGGCGACGATGAAGGCGACGCGATGGGTTCCTGCCGGGGTGGAGTATTTCCGCGGCGGCGGATTCTCCAGCTCGTTCCTGACGCCGAAGGGCATGCCGCTCACGATGACGCGCATCAGTTACGTGAAGGGGCAGGGGCCGGTTATGCAGATCGCCGAGGGCTGGTCGGTGACGCTCGATCCGAAGCAGCAGGAGACGCTGATGCTGCGCACCAACCCCGAATGGCCGTGCACGTGGTTCACGCCGCGGTTGACCGGTAAGGGTTATTTCAAGGACGTCTACTCGGTGATGAACAACTGGGCGGCGAACCACGGGGCGATCGCCTACGGTCACGTCGGGGCGGATCTGCTCACGCTGTGTTCCATGCTCCGCATACCGGTGGCGATGCACAACGTTCCGGAGGAGAAGGTGTACACGCCGCACTGCTGGGGGCTGTTCGGAGCGTCGGACGATCCGACGGGGGCGGACTTCAGGGCGTGCGCGAACTTCGGTCCGCTCTACGCCACCAACCGCTGACGGCGGGCCGTTGCGGCGGGGTCGGTTATTGATATAATCGACCGGTGGCGGCGGTGTGTCTCGCCGCGGTACGGTGATTTGCAGCATGAAAGGAAAATGCAGATGAACAGAGAGAGGCTTGCCGCGACGGTGCTCGCAACGGCGGCGGCAGTCGCGTTGTTCGCGCCGAAAGTGTACGGCGGGGTTGATCTCGCGCCCGGCGACCTCAACGCCCGCGATCTGACGCCGCTCAAATGCGTGCGCCAGACCGGCGGCGCCCCGGTCGTGATAGTCGAGGGAGATTCCGCCCTGCCGATCGTCTACAGCAAAAAAAACAAAGACCCCGCCGCCGCGGCCAAATGCCTGCAGCGGATCATTTTCGAGATGACCGGCGTGAAGCCCCTGCTCATTGCCGAAAACCCGGCCAAGCCGGCGACCAACGCGCCGGCCCTCTACATCGGCGACACCTCAGCCGCAGTCAAGGCGGGGCTCGTTCCGCTCAAAACCGATGACAAGTCCGAATGCGCCGCGCACCGCTTCCGCGTGGTCGCGAAGGACGGGTCTTTCTATTTCGTCGGCGCGGCGTCCTACGCCGTCTACGACTGGTGCGAGCGCCAGCTCGGCGCGAGATGCTACTGGCCGGACCGCCCGTGCGATCTTTACGGCACGAAGGGCACGAACCTGATTTACGGCACGAGCTGCATCCGCACCCGCGGGCTGGCGGCGAAACCGGTCGACTACGAAGACCAGCCGGTGTTCGCCTACCGCGAGAACTGGCCGTACTGGGGCGACTGGATGGGCTTCGCCAAGGGCGGCAACTGCCACCGCGGCGGGCAGAACGTCCACTCGCCGCACGGGTGGTACAAAGACACCAACCTCGTCGCGCGGCTGCCCGAGATATTCGCGCTCAGCGAAGACGGCCAGCGGGCGACCTCGCCGCTGCTGTGCTACGGCAATCCGAAGACGCTCGAATACTACAAACAGCGTCTCGTCGACGACATCGAGCACGGCAAGCCGTCCGGCGGCATCCTCAACAAGCGCCTGAAGATCGTGACGGTTTCGCAGTGGGACTGCGGCGTCGCCTGCGCCTGCGAGTACTGCAAAAAGCTGTTCAACGACAAGCTCGGCAGCAGCGGCGAGGCCTCGCCGATCATCTGGGGCTATTTCACCAAAGAACTCGCCAAGTGGCTGAAAGAGAAGTATCCCGAATACCGCATCTGCATTCTGCCCTACATCAACACCTGCGACGTGCCGCCCGGGCTGGATCTCACGGCGGAGGGCAACGTGGAGGCGATGCTGTGCACGATGCCCGGCGTCGCGATGCTCAAGAACGAGAAGTGCAAGGAGACCGAAGAGAGCCTCATCCGCGCCTGGGCGAAGGCGACCGGCAACCCGGTTCTGAACTGGCATTACAGCTGCTGGCCCAGCGAGTTCACCGAAGCGCCGTACGTCTACGGCAAGACGATAGCCAGGCACTACCGCGACATGCGCGGCACGATAGTCGGTTCGTTCATCAACGGGCCCCACGACGCGAGGCGCTCTCAGCTGTCGCTTTACGTCTGGATGCGCTGCCTGTGGAACCCCGACGTCGACGTCATGGCGATATACGACACGTTCTGCGAAAGGATGTTCGGGCGGGCCGCGAAGACGATGCGCGAACTCGTCGCCATGCAGGAGGACGGGTGGAACCGCCAGTGGCAGTCCAACGTGTGTTCGACCAAGAACGTCTACGAGGTGAGCTATCCGCCGGCTGAAGTGGCGGTGATGAAGGAACTGCTCGACCGCGCCGAGAAAGAGGCTGCCGGCGACGGGAAGGCGCTCGCCCGCATCGCTTTCTACCGTTCGGGCTTCGAGAAGTTCTTCAAGGTTTCAGCCGAGAACGCCACTGGCGAGGCGTTCGCGCCGCTGATGATGAAAAAGGCTGTTTCGCAGCCGGTCATCGACGGCAAGCTTGTCGACAAGTGCTGGGACCGCGCCGAGGGGCAGAACATGGTCACGGCGTTGATCCGCACCAACTCGGTGCCGAAGTACGGCACGAACGTCAAGGTGGTCTGGACCGACAAGGCGGTAACCTTCGGCTTCAAGTGCCTGGAGCCGGCGGTCGCCAAGATGAAGACGAGCGCGGCGCACGGCGACGTGTGGGCGCAGGACGTCGTGGAGATATTCATGGACTGCGCGAACGACGGGGCCGGCCACTACTACCACCTCGTCATCGACCAGCAGGCCCGCTACGCCGCCGACACCGACGGTCTGACCTGGCGGCCGAAGGGCATCAAGGTCAAGACTTCGCTCGAGCCCGAAGGCGGCTTCTGGTCGATGGAAGTGTATGTGCCTTACAGCGATCTCAAGGGCTTCCCCGGGGCGCAGATTCCGACGACGGCGGCCAACGGCTGCACCTGGTCGGGCAACCTGATGAGGTACCGGGTCGGCGACGCGGCGCTGCCGAAGGACAAGCGCGCGCCAGGCAGCGTGAGGGAGATGAGCCGCCTGCACACTCGCTACAGCGCCTGGCACAAAGACCCCAACGCGTTCTGCAACTGGGTGTTCCAGGAGTGACCGGCTCATGAAAAAACACTGTTTGATTCTGGCGGCGGCCGCCGCGATTCTGTCCGGGTGCGGGTCATTCGGTTTCCGCCCCCGTGCGGGGACGCCCCGCAACGCCACGCTCAAAACGCTCGACGGACCGCTGATACAGGCCCATCGCGGCAGCCGCGGGGAATATCAGGACAACGCCGCCGGCGGTTTCAGATGGTGCGTCGAGAAGGGGATACGCGGTTTCGAAACCGACATCCGCTTCTCGAAAGACCGCCAGCTGGTGATCATGCACGACGGCAAGGTCGACCGCACGACGGACGGCGAGGGCGAGGTGGAGAACCTCACGCTGGCGGAGCTGCGCGGGATGAAACTCCGGAACTGCAGCGAGCCGGTGCCGACCCTCCGCGAGGTGTGCGAAGCGCTCGGCGGCCGGGACGACGTGTTCATCGAGCTGGAGATGAAGGCGCGACCGGGGGAGTTCTACACTCCGGAGGTGCTCGAGGAGTACTGCCGCCGGCTTCGCGACGAGGCGGCGCGGTATCTCAAGCCCGGCACTTACGCCTTCACCTGTTTCGACACGACCGTGCTCGCGACGATGCGCAGGGTCGACGCGGATGCCCCGCTCTGCTACATCATGGGGCGCCTCACCGACAAGCACCTCGCGAAGGCGGCGGAACTCGGCTGCTGCGGGGTGTCGCCGACGCTGGACACGCCGAAGGAGATGTTCGACAAGGCGCACGCGGCCGGCTTCACCGTGTGCACCTGGATGGTGCAGAACGCCGCTGACTGGCGTCTCGCGCGGGAGAAGGGCGCCGACCGCGTGACTTCCGACTATCCGCATCTCGTCGACTGCGCGGTGCGCGGCCGGCGCAAGCGGCTTGTTGCGCTCGATCTCGACGCGACGCTCTGCCAGCACCGCTCGCCCGTTCCGTGGCGCAACCTGAAGGCGCTCGAGAAACTCGGCGAAGAGTACGAGTGCGTGATGATCGGGGCGGGCAACGCGCCGCGCATCTACCGGCAGATGGGCGAATACCCGATCGACATCGTCGGCAACTACGGCATGCAGGTGTCGACGGTCACGAACGACACGCTCAAAATCGTCAAGGCGGTGACGAATCCGGTGGACCGCGCGTTCTTCCGCCGCGAGACGGACCGTCTGCGCGCGAAATACGGCTACACGCAATACGAAGGCGAGCCGCTGGAGTTCCACGATTCCGGCATGGTCACCTTCGGTCTGCTCGGCACCAAGCCGTCGCCGGAGCTGAAAATCGCGTTTGACCCGGACAAGAAAAAACGCCGCGCCATGTACGCCGAAGTGTGCGACGCGTTCAAGGACTATTCGGTTTACATCGGCGGCTCCACGTCGTTCGACTTCGCCGGCCGCAGGTACAACAAGTTCGACGCCACCCTCGCCTGGGCGAAAGAGCGCGGCTACACGCTCGACGACATCGTATTCATCGGCGATGATTTCGCCGACGGCGGCGGCGACAGCCATGTGCGGATAAAGGGCATGGACCGAATCGTCATCAACAATTACCGCGATTTCGCGACCGCGGTCGGAGTGCTGCTGAAGAAATGAGGGCTGAAGACATGAAGAGAAAGGACATGAAGAGAATAATCAATATCGGCGCGGCGGCGGGGGCGGTTCTTTTCGCCGCGGCCGGCTGTTCGCCCGAACAGGGCCGCACCGCGCAGGGTGCCGCCGACCCCCGTCCGCTCAAGATGATGAGCTACAACATCCGCCACTGCTACGGCATGGACGTCACCGTCGACGTGCAGCGCGTCACCGCTGTCATCAACGCCGAAAAGCCCGACATCGTAGGCCTTCAGGAAATCGACCGCAAAGGCGACCGCGTCAACGGCGTCGACCAGCCGGCCGAACTGGGCAGACTGTGCGGCATGCACCCGACTTTCGCAAAAACGATTTCCCTGCCGGGAAACGGCGAATACGGCGTTATGGTGCTCTCGCGCGAAAAGCCGCTCAAGGTCGGCAGAATCCCGCTGCCCGGCGAAGAACCCCGGATGCTGCTGCTCTGCGAATTCAGGGACATGGTTTTCGGAACGACCCATCTCTCGGTGGCGAACGAAAAGGAACGGCTCGATTCAATTGACATCATCCGCAGGTCGATCGCCGGCTTCGCGCCCGGCAAACCGGTTTTTCTGACCGGCGACTGGAACTCGACGCCCGATTCGAAGGTGCTGCAGGGCATGCGCGAGTTCATGAGCGTGATTTCCGACGAGAAGTGCTGCACTTACCACGGCGGCCCGAATCTCTCCGACGAGATGCGCAAGCTGTGGAGCACCGGCCGGTTCTGCATCGACTATATCGCGGTGGACCGGGCGCACGCCGCGGAATTCTCCGCGTCGGACGCGAGGGTGATCGACGAGCGGGTGGCCTCAGACCACGCCCCGGTCGTCGTGACGGTGGCGAAGAAGGTGAAATGAACCGCGAACGCCGCGCCGCCGCAAAGCGGTTTTAGGCGCAAAAGGGGAGATGGCGCAATGAACGGAACAGTGTCTCGGATCAAGGGTTTCATAGCTTCGGCGGCGGTGTGCGCCGCCGCGCATTCCGCTTTCGCCGTCCGGCCGGAGGTTTGGCTGTTCCTGGCTCCCGACAACGCGCCCGACAAATCGCTCGTCGCAGCCTCCGTGGCATGGATGGGCGAAGCCTCCGGCGCGCTCGTCGACAGCTACTACGAAACCTACCGCGACGGGGCGCTTTTCGCCGCGAGCGGTTCAAGCGTCATTTCCGGCCGTCATTTTCAGGACTTCAACTACCTCTGCGCCAAGGCCGACGTGAAGATCGTCCGCTACGGCAAGACGGCGCTGTTCGACTCGACCATCGCCAATTTCGGGCTCGAGACGATCGCCTGGGGCGAGACCGCCGGCGAGATTTACGGGCGGCTGCTCTCGAAACGTCCGTCGCTCTCCGCGGCGGTCGGCGGGTATTTCACCGCCGCGCGCGTTAAGCCGAAGCACCGGTGCTACCTCTATCCCGAAGTCGCCTACCGGCGTCTGCTCGCGCTGCCGGAGGGCGAGCGAGCGCCCTCCGGCGCGAAGGTTTTCACGTGGGACGGACCCGACGGCGAAAATCTCGCGGCGTTCACCTCGGCGGTGGCGGAACGCAGCGCGAAGAGCGCGAAGTGCGTCTTTTTCGGCGACCCGGCGGCGCTGGAATGCCGCGTGCCGGCTGAAGTGCGGCGGCGCTCGGCGCCGCTTTACGCCCCGTGCGTCTGGCGCAAGCCGACGGAAAACCTCTGGTCGGGTTACGCCGAGTCGGAGAGTCCGCTCATCGCGAAGGCCTGCGAAATGGCGACGGCGTTCGGCGACCGGGTGATTTACGGGCGGCAGACGGCGGACGGCGACCTTTTCAGGATGTCGCATTACGGGTGTTCGATTCAGATTCTCGACCCGTACCGGCCGACGTTCCCCTGCGTGGAGGCGCTGACGCAGAAGTGGTCGCCGGCGCCGGCCGCGGCCGAGGATGACGAGCCATCCGACGAACAGCTGCGCAAATGGGCCGAGAAGGGCATGATACTGACGACGCTGCTGTGGCATTCCGGCGAAGTGGCGCACAACGAGGCGATGCTGAACGTGGTCGAATTCGCGCAGATGAACAAGTTCAAGATGGGCATCGGGGTGCACGCCCAGCGCTACGAGACGTGTCCGCAGCTGTGGGAGTTGTTGAACGTGCCGTCCTCGCGCGGCGGAGCGGCGGAATACATCGAGCCCGTGCTGTACTCGGGCGGGCTGGGCATCATGGCGGAGGCGAAGTTTCCGCCGGAGCTGCTGAAGGCGAACATCGCCGAGGCGAAGCGCAGAATCGCCGCGGTCGCCGGCGAGAGCAACGTGCCCGCCGGGTATCAGGCGTTTATGGATTCCGACCTGCGCACGTGCCTGTCGACGAATCCGGCGGTGTGGAAGGCCGCGGGCGAGGCCGGCATGAAGTACTTCATCTCCTCGTCGGCGCCCGGCCGCACGCGGATACTCCACGAAGACGCGAACATAATCGTGATCAACCAGTCTTACCGGATAGTCGAAAGCGCCTCGCCGTTCGTGCGCATCACCTCCGACACCGACGTGTCGTGGGGGCGCGGCAGCGCGTGCGGCGGCCCGGGCTGGGTGGTCGGCACGCTCGACGCGCCGGTCATCGCGTTCACCCCCTACATCTGGGAATACGGCAACCGGTTCCGTGCGCTCGCGAACCGGCTGAAGACCGGCGGCTGGTACGTGAACGTGAAGCCGGGGACGATCGCGCGGTATGCGCGGGTGCTGAGCGCGACCGGCAAGATACCGGCGTTCGCGCGCGGCGGTCTGACGCCGCCCGGGAAGGCCGACGGCAACGGCAGGTGATTTTGCCAGACAAGGAGACAAACGCGAAAACCACGGGAGAAACGGCTGATGAACAGAATGGAATTCCTTAAACTCGGGCTCGGCGCCGGCGCGTTCGCCGCAGGTTGCCGCACCCCGCTCTTCGGCGGCAGACCGGTCGCGCTGCAGCTGTGGAGCATCAACAAGATAATCTGGAAAGAAGACCCCGCTAAAACTTTCGCGGACTTGAAGAGCCTCGGCTACGACGGGGTGGAGTTCGCCGGTTTCGGCGGCAGAAAGGCGAAGGAAATCGGCAAACTGCTGCGCGATGCCGGGCTGCGCGGCATGGGGGCGCACATCTGCGGCGAGGGGACTTTCGACGCCAAGCTAAAGGAGAACCTCGATTTCTGCGCCGAGGCCGGCATCGAGTCGGTCACCAACTCGTGGGCGGACTACGACAACCCCGACGACTGGAAGCGATTCGGGGCGATGATGGGCAGGGCGGCCGAGGCCGCGGAGGCGTGGAGGCTGCCGGTCGGGGTGCACAACCACTGCCACGAGTTCAAAAAAGTCTACAACGGCGTGTACGCCTGGGATCTCATCTTCAGCGAGGCGTCGGTGAAACTGCGTCAGCAGATCGACACGAGCCAGGTGGTGAATCCGGGTCTGGACGTGGTGGAGCGTCTCGCGAAGTACCGCGGCCGCAACTATTCGGTGCACATGAAGGAGAACGTGCCCAGCGAGTGGGGCTTCTTCGGCGTGCCGCCGTCGGACGGCGGCGGAGCGGTCGACTGGCCCGGAGTGGTGGCCTATCTCGAAGACGAGCCCGGCTTCACCTGGTACGTGGTGGAATGCGAGCGCAGACCCGATTCGCTGAAGCCGGCCAGGTACAATCTCGAATATCTGCGCCGGTTGATCTGAAGGCAAGATTTACGTCAGTAAAGCGGAGAATATCCGGAAACAAAACAAAAAGGAAAAAACAATGAACATCAACGCATCAAGAAGAGGCTTCCTTCGCGGGCTCGCGGGCGCGACGGCGATGGGCTTCGCAGGCTGCGCGAGCAGCAACTGCTGCTGCAGCGGCGGCAAGAAGATCCGCCTCGCGGCGGTCGGCATCTGGGGCAAGGGCTTTTCGGACTGGCTGCCGATGGTCAAGTCGGGCAAGGCCGAACTCGTCGCGCTCTGCGACGCCGACGCCAACATGCTGGCGAAAGTCGCCGGCCACAAGTCCGTGAAAGAACTCGGTCTCGACGTGTCGAAGGTCAAGTTCTACACCGATTACCGCAAACTGCTGGACGACGCCGGCGCGCTCGGCATCCAGGCCATGACGGTTTCGACGCCCGATCACATGCACGCGCCGATCGCCGTGAGCGCGATGAAGATGGGCACCCACGTCTACGTGCAGAAACCGCTCGTGCGCACGATGTGGGAACTCGACTATTTCCGCAAGACGGCGAAAGAGTACGGCGTCATCACCCAGATGGGCAACCAGGGCAGCGCGCTCGACACGATGCGCCGCTGCACCGAGGTGGTGCAGTCCGGCATTCTCGGCGATGTGAAGGAAGTCCATGTCTGGACGAACCGCCCGGTGTGGCCACAGGGCAAGCTGGCGGCGGAGTCCACCCTCGGCGACGCCGATCCGATTCCGGCCGGTCTCAACTGGGACGCGTGGCTGGGCATTTCGAAGATGCGCAACTTCAAGGGCCCGTACAAGCCCGGCAAGAAGGGGTACGACCCGTGGAACCTCTGCACCGGCGTCTACCACCAGTTCAGCTGGCGCGGATTCTTCGATTTTGGCTGCGGCGCGTTCGGCGACATGGCCTGCCACACCATGAACATGCCTTTCCGCGGACTTGAACTCGCGACCGTGAAGTCGGCCGAATGCATCCGCATCGAAGAGAAGAACGACATCGCCTATCCGACGAAGTCGATCGTGCGCCTCATCTACGCCGCGCGTCCTTCGGCGGTCCAGAAGAACGCCGACGGCTCGGCGAAGACGCTGCCGGAGTGCGTGGTCTACTGGTACGACGGCGACGTCAAGCCCGAAGCGAAGATCATGCCCAAGTGGGCGGAGCAGCACGGGGGCAAGGTGCCGAACACCGGCTGCTACATCATCGGTTCGAAGGGTTGCGTGCTCATGCAGGACGACTACGGCGGGAAGTGCGCGATCGCGCTCAAAGACGACAAGGAGTTCGTCGACTGCTTCCAGCACGAGGCGGCGAAGGCCGTTCCCCGTTCGATCCAGTTCCGCAGCGACGTGGCGGCGGGCCAGGCGGACGGTCCCGGCGCGGCGGCGGTTTCGGCCGACGGGCATTACGTCGAGTTCCTCGACGCGATTCTCGGCATCGGGCCGGTGTACCGTGAAACGCAGTCGCGCTGCTACGCCGACGTCGATTTCTCGGTGCCGATCATGGAGGGCATCATCGCCGGCTGCATCGCGCAGCAGGTGCCGAACAAGCTCGTCTGGGATTCCGCGGCGCAGCGGTTCACCAACTCTCCGGAGGCGAACGAACTGCTCAAGCCGTATATCCGCAAAGGGTACGAGTTCTGATGAACCGCGCGATGAAAAAAGTTCTCGCCGCATTCGCCGCGGCCGCCTCGACGGCGGC
This sequence comes from Kiritimatiellia bacterium, assembly GCA_017652705.1. GTDB lineage: Bacteria > Verrucomicrobiota > Kiritimatiellia > RFP12 > UBA1067 > UBA1067. The sequence continues at coordinate 30,008 of JAGCAM010000048.1, forward strand.
CGCGGCCGCGGTCGACGTTGAAAAAGACGTCTGGTTTATCGCCGACTTCGACACGCCCGCCCGCCTCGGCGGCGAGGCGGTTCTG
>JAGCAM010000049.1 GCA_017652705.1 Kiritimatiellia bacterium
CCACCTGAACCCGCCTCCGGAAAAAGTCTGCGGCCATTTTGGAGGGCGTCGAAAATATTTTTCGGTCAATGTTTACAGGGGGATGGCGCACTTTCGGGGTAAACTATCCCGTAAAAATCGGGATAAGCGTGTTTCACTTGGGGAGTTGACGATACTCGGTCATTTTTGATATGATACCCACTTGTTGCGGAGAGATGGCAGAGCCTGGTTGAATGCACATGACTCGAAATCATGCATACCCGCGAGGGTATCGGGGGTTCGAATCCCTCTCTCTCCGCCAGGCGTTTGATTCTGCGGGCGTAATTCAATGGCAGAATAGGAGCTTCCCAAGCTTCTTACGTGGGTTCGATTCCCATCGCCCGCTCCAATTTCGCAGGACGCGGTCCGCGGAACAGTAAAGATTAGGCAATGTAAGGAAATCGGTTGACGGCGGTATGTTGTCGCGGTTGACAGTTAAAAATTTTGCGATTGTGGAGAAGGTCGACGCGACTTTCGCCCCGGGGCTTACCGTCATTACGGGAGAGACCGGAGCGGGCAAGTCGGTGCTGCTGGGAGCGCTGGAGTTCGTGCTTGGCGGCCGGGCTGACGCGGCGTCGGTTCGGGACGGCGCGAAAGAAGCGGAGGTGGAGGCGGATTTCTGCGGCACTTTGGTGCGGCGGACGGTTACCGCGCGGGGGCGTTCGCGGGCGTGGATCGACGACGAATCGGTGACGTTGCCGGAACTTAGGGATTTCGGCTGCAGGATGGTGGACTTTCACGGACCGACGGCGAATCAGAAAATAATGGAGGAGAGTTTCCAACGCGAGGCGCTGGATGCGTGTTCCGAATCCGTCATCACAGCCAGGCAGACGTACGGGAAGGCTTACACGGCCATGCGGGGGCTGGAGACGTCTCTCGCGGAACTGGCGGCCGACGGCGGTGAAGGCGAACTCGACATGCTGCGGTATCAGGTTGAAGAACTGGATCGCGCGGGACTCAGCGAGGCCGACGAAACCATTGCCGAGCGGCACGCGGCGGCGGCGCACGCAGAGGAAATCGTGGAAGGCGCGAATGCCATCACCGAGGCGCTGGGCGGGGATGATTCCGCGGCGGAAATGCTGATACGGCTCGGCCCCGTTTTCCGCGCCGTCGCCCGACACCTGCCGGCGGCTGAAGAATGGGCTGCGGAGGCCGAGAACCTGACGGTCAGGATACAGGAACTATCCCGGACCGTGGCGGACGTCGTTTCTAAGTTGGACGTCGCCGGTGAAAATTTCGAGGAACTGGACCGGCGGTTGACATTGATCAGCGGACTGAAGCGCAAGTATCTCAAGGGCGCGGGAGGCGTCAACGCTCTGCGGGAAATTCTCGAAGCGAAGCGCACCCGGCTGGACGCGCTTGAACACCGCGCGGAGCGGATGGAGGAACTGCGCGGGCTTATCGCGGCGGCGGCGGCCGAAACACGCGCGGCCGGGGCGGAACTGACCGCGAGGCGCCACGCCGCGGCGGAACGGATTTCAAAGGCGGTGAACAGGGAACTGGCGGATCTCGGCTTTCCGCGCGCGAAATTTTCGATCGCGCTGGAACCGGCCGAACCGGAGGCGCACGGAATGGACCGAGTGGTCTACATGTTCGAGCCGAACCCCGGCGAGGCGGCGCGTCCGCTGGCGGCGATCGCCAGTTCCGGCGAGATCGCGAGGGTGATGCTGGCGCTGAAGGTGAGCGTGAACGCGGCGACCGCCGGCGGGCGCAGGGCTCCGGAAAAGCGCGGCACGATGGTGTTCGACGAAATTGACGCCAACATCGGCGGCGAGGTCGGCAGAATCGTTGGGGAGAAATTGAGGGCGGTGGCGGAACGCGGACAAGTAATCGCCATCACCCATCTGCCGCAGTCCGCGGTGTACGGAGAGCGTCATCTCGTGGTGACCAAGGCCGTTTACGGCGGCAGGACGCGGGCGAAGATTTCTGAAGTAGAAGGCGAAGACCGGGTGTCGGAAATCGCCAGGATGCTCGGAGGGGAAAAATCAACCGGAGTGGTAAGGAGACATGCGGAAGAATTGCTTGAAATATCCCGTTGAAATCGCGGGGGACGCCTTCGGCGAATCGCCGGTTCTGGCGGATACGCTGAAGAAGGTCACGGGCTCGGACTCGCCCAGGGTGTTTCTGGTCGCGGACATTAACGTAGTGCAGCGCGTGGAGGGGCTCGGCACGAAAATCGGGCGCTACGTGAAGACGCACGGCATACGGCTGGTGGGTAATCCCGCAGTGCTGGCCGGCGGGGAGAAGATCAAGGCGGATGAACTGCAGAGCGCGATTTCGGTGATGAATGCCATGCTGTCGGCGAAACTCGGCAGAAACGACGCCGTGCTGGCCATCGGGGGCGGCACGGTTCTCGACGTGGCGGGGTACGCGGCGGCGCAGGTGCGGGGGGGCGTCAGACTGGTGCGGATACCCACGACGCCGGCCGCCATGGTCGACGCGGCGTTCGCGGAATACGCGGCGGTGGATTCCGTGTCGGTTAAAGACGCGTTAAGGGTTCCGTCGGAGCCGGCGGCGGTGGTGCTCGATCCGTCTTTCGCGGCGACGGTGCTTGAAGGAGTGTGGCGCGGCGGAATCGGAGAGGCGATACGGCTCGCGGCGGCGACGGACGCTCCGCTGCTGAAGCGGCTCGGCGGTATCGCGCCGGCCTACCGGGAGCGGAGCGAAGAGGCTCTGGTGAAGATGCTGGAAGAGGTTCTCGCCGCGAGAAAAAAGCACGCCGGAACCGGTTTCGCGCAGTGGGCGGCGTTCCGGCTGGAGACGATGAGCGGGTACAAGCTGCCGCACGGTTACGCGGTCGGCATCGGCATGTATCTCGACCTCGGGTACGCGGTGGAGCGCGGGTTCATGACGCAGGGAGACCGCGACAATGTCGTGGGGCTGCTCGACGAGAGCAGGGCGCTTGACGGCATCAACCACTCTTCCCATCTTATAACCCAGCCGGACAATCTGCTGTACGGTCTCGACGCCTGGGCGTTGTCGTCAGGATCGACTCAAATCGAGCTGCCGGCGGGGCTGGGCAAGACGACATTCGACGCCGAACCCGACCGGGGCGCAATCAAAAAAATACTCAAAGAGATGCTTTCGTTCCCCGCGAAGAGCTAATTTTTGGTAAAATACCGGGTATGAAAAAAATCATTGCGTTGATTGGGGTCTTCGGGTCGGTTGCGTTCGCGGCCGACGTTACCGATGTCAAGGTCAGGGCGATAGACGGGTTCGGCGGCGACACGTCTTCGGTCGCCAGCCGGTGCCAGACGAAAGCGGGGTCCGTGTACGACCCGGTGACGGTGACGCGCGACGTCTCTTCGCTGAAGGAGTCGGGGGAGTTTGAAACGATCAGCGCCGACGTTCAGCGCAACGCCGCCGGCGTGGGCGTGACGTTCTTCGTCAAGCGCAAGATGCGCTACGCCGGTCCGCTGACCGTGATCGGCAACGACGAGTTCAGCGAGTCGAAGATCGCCAGAGAGTCCGGCCTGCAGGACGGCTACCTCTACGGCGAATCGGATCTGGCGGCGGCGGCGGCGAAGGTGCGGCTCGCGTACCAGAAGAAATACTACGCCGACGCGAAGGTCGTCTACAAGACGAAACTGCTCGGCGGCAATGACGTCAATGTCACCTTCATAGTCGACGAGGGTGTGCGTCAGAAAGTGTCCGACTACGTTTTCGCCGGCGCCGATCACGCGCTGGACGTGTCGATGTTCAAGAAGCTGCTGCCGTACTACGAACTAGACCCCGACACGTTCGACGTCGCCGAACTGCACGAGGCGATCGACGATCTGCCCTGGTGGAATCCGATCGGATGGTTCACCGACAGCCCGGTGACCAAAGACCAGCAGGCGCAGTGCTGCGAGAAAATCGCGACGGTGTTCCGCAACCACGGGTATCTTGACGTCAAGGTCGAAGGCCCCGACAGGGTGCCGCTTGAGAACGGCAAGGTGAACGTTGTCTTCAAGGTCGCCGAAGGGCCGCAGTACATAATCGGCGAATCGTCCGTCAAGGGGCTGACGCGTTATCCCGAATCGGTCGTCAAGGAGAAGAGCGAACTGCCCGCGGCGGGTGAAATCGCTTCGGAGAAAACGCTTGCCGACGCCGCGCACCGTGTTGAGGTGACGGTTGGCTCGGGGGATTCCGGGCTGGCCGACACGCATGTGGCGGTCAAGCGCATACCCGCCGGTTCGGCGAACACGGTGAACATCGTCTACCAGGTGACAGAGGGCGTTCCGGTGGTGATCAACGAGGTGAAGATACGCGGCAACGACTACACGAAAGACAGGGTCATCCGCCGCGAAATCGCGCTCGGACCGGGCGACAGAATGCTCGCCGACCGCGCCGAGCGTTCGCAGAAGCGGCTTGAAAACCTCGATTATTTTTCGCGGGTCAGGTACTATCTCGAGCACACCGGCAAGGGGAAGGACTCCGCCGGCGCCGAGTACCGCGATCTCGTCTACGAGGTGGAGGAGAAGAACACCGGTTCGTTCATGGTCGGCGTAGGTGCGTCGACGGTTGATTCGGTCTACATTTCGGCCGAAGTCAACCAGAACAACTTCGACCTTTTCGCTCCCACGAAACTGTTCCGCGGCGCCGGGCAGAAAGGGCGGGTCTACGTGGCGTGGGGCCCGCGCTACCAGTCCGCCGAAGTCGGCTTCGTCGAGCCGCATCTTTTCAGCCGCATGCTCGAACTTTCGGTCGATCTGTACCGCAGGCTGCGCTGGTACGACCAGTACGACCTGATACGTTCCGGCGCACTGGCGTCGCTTTCGTATCCGGTGAAGTTCTGGCCCACGTGGGAAGCGTTCGGCCGAGTCGGGGTGGGGCTTTCCGGCGAATACATCGAATTCGACGACACGGATGAAGGCTACTACCGGTACGGCAACAGAACCGGGCGGCTGTATCTCGAGGAAGAAGACGAATACGGCGACGCGTTCGAACCGGTCATCCACCTCTTCTGGGTGAAGGACAGCCGCGACAACTTCCGCATGCCGACGCGCGGGCACCGGACGAAAGTCTACGGCGACATCGATCCGGCGGGGGACAACAAGTACTGGCGGCTCGGTTTGAACCACCGCAGTTACTTCAACGTCTGGAAGCGCTACAACCACGTGTTCATGGCGGGGCTCCGTGCGGAGACGATTGACTCGTTTTCCGACGACGTGCCGATCTACAACCGCATGTTCCTCGGCGGGCCGAAGACGATCCGCGGCATCCGATACCGCTATGTGGCGCCGATGGCGCAGCGTTACGGCAGAAACACCTACACGCCGTGGGGCGGCCAGACCATGTTCTGCATGAATTTCGAGTACACGATACCGATCGTAAAGATGCTGCGTTTCGCGGCGTTTTCGGATCTCGGCTCGGTCGGCGAGGACGAGTTCGACCTCGATTTCTCCGACACCTTCGCGTGGACCGGCGGCGTCGGTGTGCGGCTCGACATACCGATGTTCCCGATCAGGCTTGATTTCGCGACCCCGTTCAAAGAACCCGATCACTCGGAAAAGGAGGTGTTCTCCTTCATGATCGGGTATGACTTCTGAGTGGGCGCGGAGAAGTAAGGCAAAGACAAACAGCCGGAGAGAAAAACAAATGAAAAAAACGGTTTTTGCGGTTGCGGCGGCGATTGCGGTTTCGGCTTCGGCCGAGCTTAAGTTCGGGACGGTCGATTTGATGCTGCTGGTGAAGAACCACCCGAACTACGAGTCCAACAAGACGCTGCTCACCTCCACTGACAACGACTACCAGAAGAAGCTCGACGCCATAAAGGCCGAAGGCGACAAACTTCAGGAGGAGGGCAAGAAGCTTTCCGAGCAGATGCGCAACCCGATGCTGGCGACCAAGGCGAAGAGCGACATCGAGAATCAGCTTGTGGACATCCAGAAGAAACTCATGGGCATCGAGCAGCGCTACCGTTCCGAGGCGGTGCGTTGCCGCCAGGACCTGCAGGATCTGGAGCGGAGGCTGCTGAAAACCACCACCGACGATCTGCGCAAGCGGATTGCGAAATTCGCCGGGGCCAACGGCTACGATTTCATATTCGACGCCAACGCCGCCGCTTACGCCGGCAAATCTTTCGACGTGACCGATGACATGCTCAAGGCGCTGGGGGTAGATCCGAAGGAGGCGAGAGGCCGGGATGAAGGCAAGTGAGCTTGCCGCGATTCTCGGCGGCGACATAGAAGGGGTCGACGTCGATCTTTTCGCCTGCGGCGGTCTTGAAGAGGCCCGTCCGGGCGATTTGAGTTTCTGCAAAGACGCGAAACACGCCGCACTGGTCGAAACCACCCGCGCGTCGGCAGTGCTGCTGCCGCGCGGATGGAAAGTTCCGCCGTCGCGGCTGAGGGCCGGCGCCCCGTTCGCGGTCATTCGGGTGGACGATCCCGACCGCGCCTGCATGACGGCGGCAGAAAAGTTCGCCCCGCCGGAGCCGGAGCGCGCGCCCGGAGTTCACCCTTCGGCGGTCGTCGATCCGTCGGTGAAGATCGGCCGCGGCGTTCATGTCGGCCCGTTCACCGTGATCGAGAAGAACGCTGTGATCGGCGACGGCGCCGTTGTCGACGCGCAGGTGTTCGTCGGTGAGGGGTGCAGGGTCGGCGCGGGCACGCGCATATACCCCCAGGTCACGCTTCGCGAAGGCACGGTGGTCGGGCGCGACTGCATCATCCACTGCGGAGTGCGCCTCGGCGGCGACGGCTACGGGTTCAACAACGGCCGCCGCCCCGACGGCTCGGTGTTCATCGAAAAGATACCCCAGCTCGGCATTGTGGAAATCGGCGACGGGGTTGAAATCGGATCCAACACCACGATTGACCGCGCCCGCATCGGCCGCACCTACATCGGACCGATGACGAAAATCGACAACCTCGTGCAAATCGGTCATAACGTGAAGGTGAAGGGCTATTCAGGTCTTATCGCGCAGTCGGGCGTGGCCGGTTCCACCGAAATCGGCTACGGCTGCCTCATCTGGGCGCAGGCCGGCATCTCCGGGCACATAAAAATAGCCGACGGCGTTCAGGTCGGTCCGCAGGCGGGCGTTCCGCAGTCGCTGGACGGGTCGATGAAATACGTCATCGGCGCGCCGGCGATGTCCATGCGGGATCTGGCCGCGATCACGCTCGCCCCGAAGATGATCGCCAAGCTGAAGGCGGAAATAAAGGAAATCAAGGCGCGAATGGCCGAGGGGGCCCGTAAACGGTGAAAATTCTCGTCATCAACGGCCCCAATCTGAATCTGCTCGGCGAACGCGAGCCAGAAGTCTACGGCCGCCGCACGTACGCCGAACTCGTCGATTTCATCAGGGCGGCGGCGGCGGAGCGCGGTGCCGAGGCGGAAATCCGCCAGACCAACCACGAAGGGCAAATAGTGGACTGGATTCAGGAATGCCGAGGCGGTTTCGACGCTCTGGTGATAAACGCCGCGGCCTACACCCACACCTCCGTCGCGATCCACGATGCGATAAGGGCGGCCCGGATGCGCACCGTCGAGGTGCATCTTTCCGACCCGAAGTCGCGGGAGGATTTCCGGCGCAGATCTTTCATTGAACCGGTCGCTGAAAAAACATGCTCGGGGCGCGGCTTTGAATCGTACGCCGACGCCATCCGCCATCTGACCGGCGGGGAAGAAGGTTCCTTATGAAGAGATTGACTGAAATCGGCTGGGAAGAATACTCCAGGCTTTCGCTGGACGAAAAGCGCCCCTATCTGGCGCGGCGGGAGGGGGACGGCATGCCCTATCACACGCTGTTCGCCCAGCAGTTCGACCGGGCGCTGCTCGAGCGGCTGTGCGCACTGGCGAACCGCATCAGGTTCATCAACAAATCGAAGGAGGGGGCGCTCTACCTTAAGAACGTTCTCGCGCACAAACGCGCCATGCTGTATTTTTCTCAGCCGAGTTCGCGCACGTTCCTTTCCCACCTCGCCGCCTGTCAGTTGCTCGGCATCACCACCGGTTCGGTGCGCGACGCCGCGACTTCGTCGGAATTCAAGGGCGAGTCGAAGGAAGATTCGATTCGCACTTTCTCAAGTTATTTCGACATGATCATCATGCGTTCCCCGGAGCAGGGGCTTGCCGAGAAGATGGCCTGGGAGCTTTCCAACAGCGACCGCCCGGTGCCGATTCTCAACGCCGGCTCCGGCAAGGATCAACACCCGACCCAGGCGCTGCTGGACATCTACACGCTGGTGCGGTCTTTCGAGAACAAGGGCGGCGTCGACGGGCGCACCGTAACGTTCTGCGGCGATCTGATGCGCGGGCGCACCGTTCGCTCTCTCTCGTACCTGCTCACCAACTTCCGCGGAGTGCGGCAGATTTTCGTCGCTCCGCAGGAACTGCAGGTGCCGGCCGACGTGGTGATGATTCTCGCGAAGAAGGGGGTGGATTTCGAAGTCTGCGACAACCTCAAGGACGCGGTGAAAGTTTCCGACGCGGTTTACATGACGCGCATCCAGGACGAGTGGGACAGTTCCAAAGGAGCGTCGGCGGGCATCGACACCAGCCATTTCAAGTTCGGCGCCGAAGAGCTCGCGCTGCTGAAAAAGGACGGCTGCATCATGCATCCGCTGCCGCGCCGGGATGAAATCGCCACCTGCTGCGACAACGATCCGCGGGCGATGTACTGGCGGCAGATGCGCAACGGAATGTGGATCCGCGCGGCGCTGATCGCCGCCGTCTTCGGTTTCGAGAAAACGATAATGGAGTGCGGGTACTGAATGGGCGGCGTCGGAACGGTATCGCTGAAAAAAATGAAACTCAACCTGCCGGAAGGCGGGTTGAGACTCTCTTACGGCGGCGTCCTGAAGGAGGTCGAAGTCGCCTACGAAGAGTGCGGAGCACCGCTTGCGGACGGCAACGCCGTCTATATCTGCCACGCCCTTACCGGTGACGCGCACGTGGCCGGCTGCAAGCCCGGCGAAGACAAGCCGAGCGGTTGGTGGGAAGGCATGGTCGGCCCCGGCCGCGCGGTCGACACCGACAGATTTCACGTGATCTGCGCGAACGTTCTCGGCGGCTGCAGCGGCACCACCGGGCCGATGTCGATCAACCCCGACACCGGCGCGCCTTACGGGTCGGCTTTCCCGCAGTACACTTTCGACGACGCGGTGGACGTGTTCAGGATGTTCCTAAGGCAACTCGGGGTGAAGCGGCTCTACGCGCTTATCGGCGGCAGCTACGGCGGGCTGCAGGTGGTCAACTGGATCACGCGGTATCCCGACGACATGGAAAAGGTCTGCCTGATAGCGACAAGCGCAAACCTCAACACCCAGGCCATAGCGTTCAGCGTCATGAGCCGCAATTCCATCACCGACGATCCGAAGTGGAAGGGTGGCGATTATTACGGCGCGGACGCCGGCGGCGGACCCGGCGCCGGACTGGCCGCCGCGCGCCAGCTCGCCCATATCACCTATCTCTCCAGGGAACTTCTGCAGCGCAAATTCGGGCGCCGGCTGCAGAAGAATTTCGTCGATGCGCCGGCGTCCGAACGGGCGGAGCGCGACCGGCTTTTCAAGACTTATTTCCAGATCGAAAGCTACCTCGACTATCAGGCGCTGAAGTTCCTCCGCCGTTTCGACGCCAACAGTTATCTGCACATCACCCGCTCGATGGATCTTTACGATCCGTGCGACCGCTACGGTTCGCTGGACGCGGCGTTCGCGCGGGTCAAGGCGAAAACGCTCGTCGTTTCGTACGCCGGGGACATACTTTTCCCACGGTGGCAGTCGGAGGAAATCGCCGCCTCTCTGATGCGCGCCGGCAAGTCGGTGACCTACTGCCATCTTGAAAGCGGCACCGGGCACGATTCGTTCCTGACCGACATCGCCGACCTTTCTAAAATCGTCGGCGGATTCCTCGGAAGGCGCTCCGTGAAAATCATGAATTGGCAGGTGCGGCACAACCGCAACGTTCTCGACATGGTGAAGGAAGGTGCGCACGTGGTGGACATCGGCTGCGGCGACGGCACGCTGCTCAACGTCCTGCGGGAGGAAAAAAACGTCAGGGGCGACGGCGTCGAAATCGACGTCGAGCGTTTCGAAGAGGCGTTGGCCGACGGTCACGACATGTTCTGGGGTGACGCCGACGAAGGGTTCGCGGTCATTCCGGACGGCTACTACGACACGGCGATAGTCTCCGACACGCTGCAGGAGGTCCGGAACCCGCGCGGACTGCTCAGGGAGATGTTGCGCATCGCCGGCGAGGCGATAGTGACGTTCCCTAACTTCGCCGCCTACCGCATCCGCCTGACGCTGGCTTGCACCGGCCGCCTGCCGGTTTCGAAGCAGCTGCCGTTCGAATGGTATGACACGCCGAACATCCACTGCGTGACGCTTAAAGATTTCCGCAGACTCTGCGACAAGGAAGGCTACGAAATAAAAGAAGTCAAGGCGGAATCGCGACACTTCCTCGGCAAGATCCTGCTGGCGCTCGGCTTTAAGAATCTCGGGGCCTCCCGCATCGTCGCCCGTATCGCCCGCAGGCGGTGATTTTTTGGTATAATTCCCGTAATGTCCAACCAAACGAAAACTACCGCCGAAAGGCGTGAAAGGAACGCAATGAAAAAACTAATATGTGCAGTAGCGATGGCCGGGGCGATGTTCGCCATGGCCGACGAAGCCAAGACCGCGTCCGCGGCGGTCCCCTCCGCACCGGCTGCAGAGGTTAAAGCGGATAAAGCTTCGGCTCCTTCCGGCGCGAACCGCCGCGCACTCACCGACGAACAGCGGGCCAAATTCCGTGAACAGCGCGAGAAATTCATGGCCGAACGCCGGGCGGCCATGGACGCCAAAATGCTCGAAGTGATAAAAAAATACGGGCTTGACGATGAGAAGGCGAAGGCGCTGCTTAAAGATCTTCGCGACGCGATTAGGCCGCCGCGCAGAATGATGCGCAAACCGCCCAAACCCGCCGGCAAGGCGGACTGACCCCCCAGCGGCCGCGTCCGGACGCGGCGTTCAACCGTTGAAAGCCAAAGCGTTCATAGACCAGATCGAAGTGCTTGTCCGTTCCGGCCGGGGCGGCGACGGTGCCACTTCGTTCCGCCGCGAGGCGCTGGTCGAATTCGGCGGGCCCGACGGCGGCGACGGCGGGCGCGGCGGCGATGTCGTCTTCAAAGCGTCCGAGCACGTCAATTCGCTGCAGTCGCTTTACTACGACCCGAAATGTTTCGCGCAGGACGGAGGCCCCGGACAGTCGCAGAAGATGTTCGGTCGCCGAGGCCGGGATCTCGTGGTCCCGGTTCCGCCGGGCACCGAGGTGTACGATGCCGACACCGGGCTGCTGGTGGCGGACATCACAGAGCCGGGGCGGTCGGTCGTGGTGGCGAAAGGCGGCGCCGGCGGTTACGGCAACGTCCACTTCAAATCTTCCGTCAATCAGGCGCCGACCGAACACACCCCCGGCGGCGAGTGCGAGGAGAAAAGACTCCGGCTGGAACTGAAAACCATAGCCGACGCCGGGCTGCTCGGCTTTCCCAATGCCGGCAAGAGTTCGCTGCTGTCCGCCTTGTCGGCGGCGACGCCGAAAGTCGCCGCCTATCCGTTCACCACCCTCAACCCGATGGTCGGAACGGTGCTGTACGACGACTATGCGGCGATACGTCTGGCGGATGTGCCCGGCATCATTGAAGGCGCCTCCAGAGGGGTCGGTCTCGGGCTCGCTTTTCTGAAGCATCTCGAAAGATCCAGAGTCCTCGTTTACGTCATCGACATGGCCGGCGTCGACAACCGGGACCCGTGGGAGGATTTCAACGTGCTCCGCCGTGAAATCGCCGAATATTCGGTTGAACTTTCAGAACGTCCGCACATGGTCGTGGCCAATAAAATGGACAACCCCGCCGCACGTGAAAACCTGCGCCGGTTCACGGCGGAAACCGGTGTCGACCCGATTGCCGTGTCGTGCGCGACCCGCGAAGGGCTGGGCGGGTTCAAGGCCGAACTCCGCAAACTTGTGAAACCGAAAACGAAGTTCCACCACACGCACGCCGACGCCCCCGATTTAAAGGACATGCCCGACACCACCGGAGAGGAAATTCCCGCGGAAGCCCTGAAGTTCGCCACCTTCCTTAGCCTTGAAAAGCCAAAGGCGAAAACCCACCCCGCCCGCGGCAACATCCATTGACCGGCGCGCCGCAATCCGGCATGGCGAGGTCAATTTGACATAATTTATCAAGTGAAAGGGGGAATGCAATGGCTGCGAAAAACTCGAAAGCCGCATTGGAGGTGCTGCTGGCCGGCGTAGAAATTCCGCTGCACCGGCCGCGATTCTCGCGCACGATTGCGCACGTCAGGCTGGAGATGCGAGCATGAACGGGTGCGCGGATATCGGCGGCTACAAAATCGTGCGCCTGCTCGGCAAGGGCGGCATGAGCGAAGTCTACGAAGCGGAGAACCCGCGTCTCGGCACGAGACACGCGCTTAAGCTTTTCACCTACGACAAAGAAGATGAAGAGGTAAAAGAACGCTTCCAGATAGAGGGCAGGCTGCTGGCCAGACTCAGCCACCCGCGCATCGTCAAGGTCACCGATTTCGGCACCGACGCCGCCAGCGGCAAACCGTATTTTGTGATGGATCTCGTCCTCAACGGGAACGGGGCGATGCAGCTGCTTTCCGATGTCGAGCCGGGAACGGCCGACGAAGAGACGATCGGCGCGTGGTACGACGACCTCCGCGAAGGCCTTGCCTACATCCACGCCAACGGGGTTGTTCACAGGGATCTGAAACTGCAGAACGTGCTGATCGGCCCCGACGGTCACGCGGTAATCACCGACTTCGGCATCTCGAAGATTTTCGACGTAAAAGGCGATGGTGCGCAGATAATCGACACGGTGCGGACGCTCGTCAAGGTCAGGGACGGACGCAGTCTCGTGATGGGTTCGCTCGGCTACATGGCGCCGGAACTTGAAATGGGCGTCGCCGCCAGTCCGCAGTCCGACTGGTACGCGCTCGGCGTGATGATCTACCGGCTGCTGACCGGCACCTGGTGCGATGCGCGAACCGACGTGGCCGGTGCGCTCGAAACTTACGATCCGGTCTGGCGGCGGATAATCCCGAAACTGCTCCACACAAACCCCAACGGGCGGGAATGCCTCTCGTACGCCGCTGAGAAGCGAGTCGACCGCGAGCGTGCGGAATTCGCCGCGGAGGAGCGTTGGCTCAGGGAAAAACAGCGCGGGCACCGTGCCCGGCATATCGCCAGATACGTCGCGGTCTCCACCGCGCTCGCCGCGCTTGCCGCAGTTTTCATCTGGCGGAACGATTCCGCCGCGCGAGGAATCCTCCGCGCCGAACTGCGCGATGCGGTGGAACTCGTCGACGACGCGGTCGTCAAGATAGAATCTGACCGGCTGGAGGCCGAGTTCGACGCGTTCGGCAAAGACGTCTCCCCCGCCCGCGAACGGGAAAAAGACGCCAGGAAAGACGGCGATGGAACCGCCGCCGGCACGGCGGGCGGAGACTTCTTCGCCGATTTCGGGGGGTTCGGAGAGAAGAAACGCGGTCCGAACACCATGGATGCCGTCAAGGCCCTTCTGGACCGCGCGTCGGATAAATTGCATGAAATTCTGCGCAGATGAAGAGGCCCCGGCTTCACCGCCGCGGGTCTCGTGAATGGAGGTAGCCAAGATGAAAAAGAAGTACATGCTGTTCACCGCCGTGGCGTCCGCGGCGGTTTTGGCCGTGATTGCGTGGTTCGCGTTCTGCGGCGGCGGGAGCCGACGGGGCGCCGTTGAAAACGGCGACGAGCGGTATGCATCGGCGGACGGCGGCGGCGCGGATTCAACCGGCGGGGAACGGCCGGCGAAGACGGTGTGGACTGAAGACGGCGGCGACGATGATGAGGAAGTCGCCGAAGAGGAGGAAGAACCCCTTACCGAAGAGGAGAAACGCGAAGAGGCCGAAGACGCCGCCGTCGAAGCGTTCGACGAACTCGTCGACAAATGGACGGATCCCGCGAAAAAGGAAATTACGATGGCCGACATCGACAAGTTCGGCAACATGTTCCGCCAGGTGCCGGAAGCGCGGCGCGACGAGTGCGTGCACCGTGCGCTCAATCTGGTGCCCGATGAAAACGTTATGCTGCTTGCGGGCATATTGATGGACAAGAAAATGGACGAAGAGATCGTCCAGACCGTTTTCAACGACATTCTCAACCGCGATGAAGACGTCAAGAAGCCGATTCTCGAACAGATTTTCAAAGACAAGACCCATCCGTGCTGGGATGACGTCGCATGGATTCTCGACGTCACCGGTTCCGACGCCGGGGAAGGCGCAAAAAGCGATGAGGGAGAAGAGGAATAAATCGCGTGTAATCGCCGTGTTCTCGGACTTTACACCCCCTCTGAAATCTGCTATACTGCTTACATAATGAAAAACTGGCAATACAAAATCAACATCAACCGCAGAATGTTCGCTACCTGTCTGTTGGCGATTCTGGTCGGCACAGCGTTCGGCGTGGACGTGGCGCCTAAATCGGATTTTTCAGGCGAAATCAAGGGGCGGCGTCTGAAAATCGCCGCCGTCGGCAGCGGCGGCATGGGCGGCGCGGCCACCGAAAGCCTGATTAACGCCGGATGCGAACTTGTCGCCGTCTGCGACATCAACCCCACCGCCTTTGACCGTTGGGAGAAAAAATATCCGGGCATACCGAAATACACCGACTACCGCGTGATGCTGCGCGAGATGGGCGACAAGTTCGAGGCCGTGCAGGTGGGTACGCCGGATCACACACACGCCTACATCTCCGTCGACTGCATGCTCGCCGGCAAGCACGTTTACGTGCAGAAGCCGCTCGCCAGGACGGTGGAAGAATGTGAAATCATGCTCGAAACCCAGCGGAAAACCGGTGTGGTGGTGCAGATGGGCAACCAGGGGCACCCGGGAGTGTGGCGCTACAAGGCCATGCGCGACGCGGCTGTCTGGGGGGAAATCAAAGAAATATACAGCTGGTCCGACCGGCCGATATGGCCGCAGGGCATGAAAGAGTATCCCGCCCCGCAGCCGCTTCCCGCCGGTTTCGCCACGAACGCGTGGGACTGCTGGTGCGGGCCGAGCGAAAACCGCGGCTTTTCGTCCGCCTACCATTCGTTCAGATGGCGCGGTTGGTGGGCTTACGGCTGCGGCGCGATCGGTGACATGGCGGTGCACAACGCCGACCCGGCGTTCTGGGCGCTTGAACTCGGTCTGCCGGTGAAAGTGCTCGGCGACACCTGCGGCGGCGGGGCGGTAACCATCGCCTATCCGCTGAAATCCCGCATCGAGATGACTTTCGCCCCCAACCGCTGGATTCCCCAAGGGGTCAAACTGGTGTGGCTCGACGGGCACCTCAAGCCCGATTTCAAAGACGTTCCCGGACTGGAGGCCTTCGCGAAACAATGCGGAGCCGACCGCGAGCGGAAGAGGGCGGAGGACGCGAAAAAGAACAACCGGCCTTACTCGCAGCCGGCGGAAGCATCGCCGTACGTGCCCGACAACGGGCTTATAATCGTCGGCAGCCGGGCTACGACCTTCAGCGGCTCCCACGCCGCCCGCCCGGTGTGTCTCGCCGGCGACAGATCCGCCGTCGACGCGGCGGTCAAGGCCGGTGACAAGGCCAGCGGCTACAACCACTACCGCGAATTCGTCGAGGCCTGCCTGGCGAAGGATCCGTCCCGCTGCGGTTCCAGGCTCTCTTATGCGGCGCCCCTCACCGAGGCGCTGCTGATCGGGTGCATCTCGCTGCGCTATCCCGGCGAGGAGCTCGCGTTCGATCCGAAAGCCTTGAAGTTCACCGGCAAAGAGGCGGCCAACGAGTTTCTCAAAGCGCCAAGGCGCGGCGAATGGGATTTTGAAAAAATGCGCAGGGGCGCTGACCGGCGGCATCCCTGAGATAATGACGACACCAACATGGGCAAACCCCGCGAAAGGAGTATATCATGGTCGAAGAGCAGAACGAAGAAAACGAGGTGACATTGCGCACCGACGTCGATGAAGCGGAAATCCGCGACACCGATATCGTGTTCGACTGTCCGCACTGCGGCAAGAACCTGGTGATCGACTACCGCGGCGCCGGGCTGCAGATCAACTGTTCCGAATGCGGCGAGACGGTGCTGGTGCCGATACCTGACGGAATGGAACTGCATGATCTCGATCTGGATCCGGGCGAGATTCTCAAGCAGCTTTTCGCCACCCGGCGCAATTTCCAGAAGGCGGAACTGGAGATTCAGGGTCTGAAGGCGCGGCTCGTGCAACTGCAGGAAGCGCTCGGCGTCATGCAGGAAGTGGTGGCAGAGGGCCTGGCCGACGCATGAACGCGCACGGCGTCATCGTCAACGCGATAACCTTCGCGCGGGTGCCCCTGATTTTCGCGTGGCTCGGCTTCGCCGTCGCCCACGAATACTTCGGGGGGGTCTGGCTCGCCTTCGCTGCGTGCGCGATGATGCTGCTCTCCGGGCTTACGGATGCGTGGGACGGCATTCTCGCCCGCCGGTGGAAGGTGGTTTCCACACTCGGCAAGATGGCGGATCCGCTCATGGACAAGATTTTCTACCTGGTGGCCTTTCCAGCGCTCGTCTGGCAGATATCGCATCAGCGCGAATCCGACGCGCATGCGTTGGTGATGTTGGTGTTCACGGTGCTCTACATGCTGCGCGACACCTGGGTAACCTTCATGCGGTCGGTAGGGGCGCTGTACGGCGCCGACATGGCGGCAATGTGGCTCGGCAAGGTGCGCACGGCGCTCTCGTTCCCTGGCGCAGGTTGGGTTTATCTTTACTGTTGCGCCCACCGCGCCGCCCCGGAATCGTGGCGCGGCCCGTGGCTCGCGAGCTGTTACGCGGTGGAGTGCCTGCTTATAGCGCTGACAGTGTGGAGCCTTTTCACCTACACTTCCGCTTACATGCCGTATCTGCGCAGGGCACTTGCGCGAAAATGAAATTTATGAGATAATAACCTCATCCGAAGCAACAAGGAGAAAAAAATGAAAAAACAGGCAAAAGGTTTCACGCTGGTCGAGTTGCTGGTCGTAATCGGCATTCTCGGCATCCTTATGGGTGCATTGTTCCCGGCGATTACGGCGGCGATGCTTTCCGCGAACACGTCCGCCATGTCGATGCGCGGTCGCAATCTGTTTGTCGGCATCACGCAGGCGAACACCGAGCGCGAGGGCGCGGGGTTGACCAGCGTCTGGCCGAAAGATTCGACGCAGAAGAGCGACGACAGCGATGACATCGCGGGCATGAATTTCTCCGACAGCGCCAAGTATTTCGAAGAACTCTTCAACATCGCCAAGTACGGCGACGAAGACTGGGCTCCCTACGTGCAGGGCGTCGACATCGGTGTGCTGTCCGGTTCGGGCGTGCCGGCGTTCACCGGCGGCACCACGCTTAAAGGCGACAACGTGGCGTGGTGTGTCGCGCAGGGCGTGGTCGACGAGATGGAGGATATCGTGCCGGTGCTCGTCACCCGCAACGCCCAGATCGATCAGCTGCCGACCAGCGGCGGCTCCCACGACATGTCGAAAGACAAAAGCGAAGTGAAGATGGGCAAGGCCAACGGCGGCGAATCCGATTCTCCCTTCGGCAACAAGGCGTTCATCGTGATCCGCAAAGGAGGCGCGGCGCAGGTCATCAAGGCGAAATACAACAAGCTCTACATCGTCTACAACCGGCAGAGTTTCGTAATTCCGAGCGGGGTGCAGTTCACCTACCTGAAGACTGGCTGCTCCAACTGATGTGCGTGTAAAGGTCGCGATCGACCTTGCGCTCGACCGGCTGTTCGATTACGAAGTGCCGGTGGCGTTGCAGAAGAAGCTGGCCGTCGGCCAGCTTCTTTCTGTTCCGTTCGGCCACCGCGAGGCCCGCGGGTTCGCGATGGCGGTGACCGGTGCGGAAGTCTCCGTCGGCCCCCCTCCTCCGCATGGGGATTTCAAACTTAAGCCCGTCGCCGCGATCGTCGATGAGACGCCTTTTTTTTCGCTGCCGTTGCTTGAACTGGTGAAAAGGGTGGCGGGCTACACCTCCGCCCCGGTGGAGTCCGTGCTGAAAGCGGCGGTCCCAGCGGCGGTGCTGAAGAAGAACGCGCGTCCCCGGGAACTTATGTTCATCGAGCCGGCCTTGGCGGCGCTTCCCGTGTCCGTGACGAAACGGCAGCAGTGGCTTTACGACCAGATAGTGCGGCTCGGCGGCGGCTGGATGAGCGAACTCTGCCGCGAACTCAGGACGACGCCGGCGACGATCCGAGAACTCGGGCTCAAAGGGCTCGTCACCGTCGCCGTCAGGGCGAGACGCCGCGACCCGCTCGGCGGGCGCAAGGTTCTGCCGTCGAAACCGCTCGGGCTTAACGATGAACAGCGGGCCGCCCTGACGGCGGTGGAGACCGGCGGTAAACCGGTTTTGCTTTTCGGGGTGACCGGTTCGGGCAAGACGGAAGTGTATCTCCAGGCCATCGCCGGCGAACTGGCGGCCGACCGCGGCGCAATCGTCATGGTTCCGGAAATTTCGCTCACTCCGCAGACCGTGCAGCGGTTCGCCGCTCGGTTCGGCGACCGCGTCGCAGTGCTGCACTCGGCGCTGTCGGACGGTGAACGCTACGACGAATGGCACCGCATCCGTTCCGGCGCCGCGCGAGTGGTCGTCGGGCCGCGCTCGGCGGTCTGGGCGCCGGTGAAGAATCTTGGGCTTATCGTCGTGGACGAGGAGCACGAATCAAGTTACAAACAGGAGGACACCCCGCGATATCACGCGCGCGACGTCGCCGTGCTGCGCGGCGCGATTGAAGGAGCGAAAGTAGTGCTCGGCTCGGCTACCCCGTCGCTTGAAAGCTGGATGAACGTTAAAAAGGGCAAATACGCTCTGGCGGAGCTTAAGCGCCGAGCCGGCGCCGGCACGATGCCCGCCGTTTCACTCGTGGAAATGACCGGCGGCTCCATCTATTCCCGGGAGTTGCTCGAAGCGGTGAGAATCCGCCTCGACCGCGGCGAGCAGACCATCCTGCTGCTGAACCGCCGCGGCTACGCCAGATCGGTGGAATGCGAAGGTTGCGGCTATGTCTTCGAGTGTCCCGAATGTTCCCTCCCCTACACCTACCACCGGGCGGACTCCTGTCTGCGCTGCCACGTTTGCGGCGGGTGGGCGTCCGGGCCGTCCTGTTGCCCGAAATGCCGTCGGCGGGTTCTCGATTTCATCGGCGTCGGCACCCAACGCGCCGAAGCCGCCCTCGCGAAGTGCTTTCCCAGGGCGCGGATACTTCGTATGGACGCAGATTCGACTTCGCGCAAAAACTCCCACGACGACATTCTCTCCGCTTTCAGAAGCGGCGAGGCCGACATATTGCTCGGCACGCAGATGATTGCGAAAGGCCTTGATTTTCCCAATGTAACGCTCGTCGGGGTTTTGAACGCCGACAGTTCGCTGCGCATGGCCGGATCCGACTTCCGCGCGGCGGAGCGCACGTTCCAGCTGATCTCGCAGGTGGCGGGCCGCGCCGGACGCGCGGCGCTGCCCGGCGAAGTCATCGTGCAGAGCAGAGACGTTTCTGTCGCGGTCATCCGTCTCGCCGCGAGGGGGGACTACGGCGCTTTCGCCGCCGAGGAACTCAAAGCGCGGGAAGAATGTTTTCTGCCGCCCCACTGTCACTTCGCCGTGATTGGCATGAAGTCGAAGAACGCCGCTGCCGTCGGCGAATGGGCGGAGATGTACGCTGCAAGTCTGCGACAACTCGGGGATGTGAAAGTTTCCGGCGCGATGCCGTGCGCACTGGAAAAAGCCGACGGCTGGTACCGGTGGCAGATAACTCTTCGCTCGGAACGCGCATCGGCGATCTGCAGGGCCTGGCGCTGGATTTCATCCGTGCGTCCAGTGCCAAAGGGCGTGCGCGCTTCGCTGGACATGGATGCATTTAATTTGGTTTGAGCCCCTTGACATGCCATACGGAGGTATGGTAGAAAAGACGGCAAGAGGAGGCACTGCAAATGCGTACGGCGGAAACTTCGAAAATCCTGACGCTGCGGCTCAACAAGATCATCGGGCAGCTGAGTGGAATCAAGAAGATGATCGAGAACGGCAAGTCGGACGAGGCCATCGAGCCGATGGCCGAAGCGTTGGACAGTTTCGCCAAGATGGCGTGATTCTCAGCGGGAGGGAAAACGATGGACGTGGTTCTGAGCACGGTCAAATCTTTTTGGAATGTATTCGCGATGATGGCACCGTGGCTGGTCGTAGGTTTTCTCGCGGCCGGCGTGATCGCGGTGTGGATTCCACGCGGGCTCGTCATGCGCGTGATGGGGGGCACTTCCGGGTGGAAGGGCATTCTCCGCGCCGTGCTGATCGGCGTGCCGCTGCCGATATGCTCGTGCGGTGTTTTGCCAATTGCCGCCGGACTCCGTAAACACGGCGCCGGGAAAGGCCCGATCGCCGCTTTCCTTATTTCGACACCGCAGACGGGGGTGGACTCCATTCTCGCGACCTATGCGCTGATGGGGCCGGTCTTCGCGTTCGCGCGCCCGGTAGCGGCCGCTTTAACCGGGCTGATTGGCGGGGGAGCCGTTTCGGCGGTCGGCGGCGACGATGCGTCGGATGTCGCCGTGGAGGCTTCAGAGCAGTCCCAGCGCGGAGTTGTCGCTGTTTTGCGTCAGTCTTACCGCCGGCTTCTGGGTTCGGTCGTCAAGCCGCTGCTTGTCGGGTTGGTCATATCGGCGCTCGTCACCGTGTGCGTTCCGGATGATTTCTTCACCAAGGCGTTCAACGGCAGCGACCTGATCGCCATGCCGGTGATGGTTCTTGTCGGTTTCCCGATGTATGTCTGCTCGACGGCTTCCATTCCGATCGCCGCTTCGCTTGTAATGAAGGGTGTGTCGCCAGGTGCGGCTTTCGTGTTTCTCATGGTGGGTCCTGCGATGAATGCGATGTCCGTGACGACGGTCGTGTCGCTCATAGGCAAAAAGGCGACTGCCGTCTATGTGGCTGTGATAGCGCTTGGAGCCATTGCCTGCGGCGTCGTCATCAACTTCATTCCCGGAGCGCTTCCGACGACGATCGAAAGCGCCTGCAGCGCGGCTGAGCATTCGCCGTCCATTCTCCAGCAGGCGGCGGCGGTATTCCTTGCGGTGATGATGGCGTACAACCTGATGCGCCCGTTCCGCATGGCAACCGCGAGTTGCTGAACATCCTTGATCTGGTGATGGTGCTGGAGGAGTGCGGTTTCGCTAAGTGTCGGGTTAATACAGCGCCAAGTTTAGGGTCGAAACCGCGCCAAGTGTCGGGTTTGCTTGCAGATATGAGAAAATATCGAAAAAGGATTGCTGACGAAATTCTGTCTTTTAAACTTGAAGAGGCAGGGGCCGCTCTGGTTGAGGGAGTTAAGTGGTGCGGGGAAACGACTACCTCGGAACAGTTGGCGAAAAGCACTGCCTACATCGATGATATCCTTGAGGACGCCCGTCTTCAGGGAAGGCGCATTCGATGGCGCGGCGACGAACATGATGGCCGGAGGGCGCTCGGGACACGTGTTCAACGTCGTGTCGGCCGAGGCCTCCCGACGGTCTCCGTGGGCTGGCTTCGCCCGGTCTTGAACTGCGAGGAGCCTCGCCCACCGGTGTCTCGCCGCGCCTTTTGCCGCGGCAAGGGCTCTTGGCAGCAGGGACGGGAAGATGATTTGGAATTTCTGGACACCGCCGCGCACGCTTGCAAAAGCGCCGCATAAATAGTAAAATATCCGCTCTTTCCGGAGAGAAGGTCAAGATGAATCAAATAGGTGTCGGTATACTCGGTTTCGGAACCGTCGGCGCGGGTGTCGCCGACGGACTTTTGAGACATGGCAAGATAATGGCCGAGCGTCTGGGCGTGGAAATCACGCTGAGGAAAATCGCCGATCTTGACATTGTGACGGATCGCGGCGTCGCGGTGCCGTCCGGAATGCTCACGACCGACGCCGGCGCGGTGATCGCCGACGCCGGGACCCGCATCGTGGTCGAGACGATCGGCGGGACCGGAATCGCGAAGAGCCTGGTGCTTGAGGCGCTCAATGCGAAAAAGTGCGTCGTTACCGCCAACAAGAAACTGCTTGCGGAGCACGGGCGCGAGATTTTCGACGCGGCGAAGGCGAACGGGGTTGACATTTATTTCGGTGCGGCGGTCGGCGGCGGCATACCGATAATCCGCGTGCTGCGCGAAGGTTTGGCGGGCAACGAAATCGAGTCGGTGCACGGCATATTGAACGGCACGTGCAATTACATCCTCACGAGAATGGAAAACGAGGGGCTGCCCTTCGATGAGGTGCTGAGAGACGCGCAGAAACTCGGTTATGCGGAGGCGAATCCGTCGCTCGACATCGATGGATTCGACACGGCGCACAAGGCGTGCATACTTTCGGCGCTGGCGTACGGCTTTCAGCCGACGCTGGATCAGGTGCGGGTGGAGGGCATCCGCGACCTGTCCGGCGAGGACGTGAAGTACGCCGCTGATTTCGGTTACCGCATCAAACTGCTGGCCTGCGTCGCCAGAGACGGCGACGAGGTGGAGGTGGGGGTGCATCCCACGCTGATACCTTTTTCGCACATGCTGGCGAACGTCAACGGGGTGTTCAACGCGGCGATGGTGAAAGGTGACATGTCGGGATACACGATGTACTACGGGCACGGCGCCGGGCGGCTGCCGACGGCTTCGACGGTAATCGGCGACATTGGCGACATCGCGCGCAATCTCGCGCACGGCGAGACGCGTTACGAGCGGGGGGCTCCGGCATACGGCGAGGGGCGCGTAAAGCTCCGTTCGGCGGGCGACATCGTGTCGAAGTTTTACATGCGGTTCATGGTGGCGGACAGACCCGGCGCGTTCGGGGTCATCGCGTCGGTGCTGGGGCGGCACGCGGTGTCGATATCCGCGGCGTCTCAGAAGGCCGGCGGCGTCGGCGAGGGCCCGGTGCCGGTGGCGGTGCTTTCCCACGAGGCGAAGACGGCCGACGTGGAGGCGGCGCTGGATGAAATCAGGGAATCCGGCGTGGTGGGGGCCGATCCGGTGAAACTCAGGATGATTTGAAATGAAAGTGTGCAAATTCGGCGGGTCGTCGCTGGCGAACGCGGCGCAACTCAAGAAAGTGATCGACATCGTGCTGGCGGATCCGGCGCGGCGGATCGTGGTGGTGTCGGCGCCGGGCAAGCGGCACGAAGGCGACACGAAGGTCACCGATCTGCTTATCGAGCTGGCGGAGCTGGCGATGCGGGGGGAGAACACCGACCGGCAGTTCGGGGCGGTGGTGGAGCGGTACGCGGAGATGGCAGCGGAGCTGAACCTTGGCGAGGAGATTGTCCGCAGAATCGAGCTGGACATCACCGATCGCCTCGCGCAGGTGGGGTCGCTCGCGCCGGAGGAGTTCATGGACTTGATGAAGGCGGCCGGCGAGGACGACAACGCGAAACTGGTGGCGGTGGCGTTTGCGGCGCGCGGCCGGAAGGCACGGTACGTCAACCCGAAGGATTCGGGCATGATTCTGACCGGCAGGTTCGGTGACGCCACGCTCGATCCCGACAGCTATGCGATACTGGGGAGGGCGTTTTCTAATTTCGACGGCATCGTGATATATCCCGGTTTCTTCGGGTACACCCGCGACGGCAAGGTCGCGACTTTTCCGCGCGGCGGGTCGGATATAACCGGCTCGATTCTGGCGGCGGCGGTGCGCGCCGACGTCTACGAAAATTTCACCGACGTGGATTCGGTATATCCCTGCGATCCGCGGATCGTGGAAGAGGTGAAGAACGGTGAAGGCATACCGACGATGACCTACCGGGAGATGCGGGAGCTGTCGTACGCGGGTTTCGGGGTGTTCAACGACGATGCGGTCATTCCGGCGGTCAGGGCGAGGATTCCGATCAACATACGCAACACCAACCACCCCGCGGAACCGGGTACGATGATCCAGCAGTCGCGGCGGGTAGTGCCGGGCACGGTGGTCGGGGTGGCGTCGGCCGACGGATTCTGCAACATAGTCGTGGAGAAATACCTGATGAACCGGCAGATCGGGTTCGGGCGGCGGTTGCTGCAGGTGCTGGAGGATGCCGGAATTTCCTACGAACACATGCCGTCGGGGGTGGACTCGCAGTGCGTCGTGGTGAAGGAGCAGTTCATCCCGAAGGAGATGGAACACCGGCTAGTTCAGGCGTTGAAAAAGGCGCTGGATCCCGATTTCATCACCATAGAACGCGACCTGACGATGCTGATGATCGTCGGGGAAGGCATGTGTTACACGCCGGGCATGCTGGCGAAGGCGTGTCTGGCGCTTGCTTCGGTGGGCATTTCGATGTCGATGGTGAACCAGGGTTCGAGCGAAGTGTCGTTCATGATCGCAATACGGAGTAAGGACCGCGACCAGGCGGTGCGGGCGCTGTACCGCGCTTTTTTCACTTGACACCCTTGACGGGAACCGGAAAAATTCATAGAATATACGCATTATGTTCGGAAAACTGAAATCGTTCTTCTCGACCGACATCGGCATTGATCTCGGAACGGCTAACTCGCTCGTCTACGTCAAAGACCGCGGCATCGTTCTGCGCGAGCCGTCGGTGGTGGCGATCCAGGCTGGGTCCAAGCGGGTGCTTGCCGTCGGCGAGGAGGCGAAGCGCATGCTCGGCCGCACGCCCGGGAACATTGTCGCCATCAGGCCGATGAAGTCGGGCGTGATTGCCGACTTCGACATCACCGAGGCGATGATCAAGTATTTCATCGAAAAGGTCTGTCCGCCGCGGTTCTATTCGAAGTACGCCAAGCCGCGCATGGTGATAGCGGTGCCGTCGGGCATCACCGAGGTGGAGAAGCGCGCGGTGGAGGACGCCGCGCACGCGGCCGGCGCGGGGAGCGTGTTTCTCGTGGAGGAGCCGATGGCCGCGGCGATCGGGGTGGGTCTGCCGGTGTCGGAGCCGGCCGGTTCGATGATCGTCGACATCGGCGGAGGAACCTGCGAGGTGGCGATCATCTCCCTCGCCGGCATCGTCCACAGTTTTTCGGCGCGGCAGGCCGGCGGAGACGCGATGGACGATGCGATCATGAGCTATATGAAGCGTGTGTACAATCTCCTGATCGGGGAACGCACCGCGGAGGACATAAAAATAAAAATCGGTAGTGCGTACCCGACGGGCGAGGAGCAGACCTACGAGGTGCGCGGCAGGGACATAGTGGCGGGGTTGCCGAAGACTTTGACGATAACCTCAGAGGAGATCAGGGACGCACTCAAAGATCCGGTGGTGCTGATCGTGGACGCCGTAAGGACCACGCTCGACCGCTGCGAGCCGGAACTGGCGGCGGATCTGGTGGATCGCGGGCTTGTGCTTTCGGGGGGCAGCTCCCAGCTCAAGGGCCTCGACAAACTCCTCTCGGCGCAGACGGGGCTGCCCGTCACGGTGGCGGACGACCCGCTGTCGGCTGTCGCCGAAGGGACTGGGGCCGTCATGCACGAACTCGACATCCTCGCCAGGAACAAGCGAGCTTCGTGAAGTCGGAAAAATCCGGAAAATTCGCATTGAACGTGTTGACCGTCGGGGCGCTGGTCCTGATGGTGTTCCGTTATGCGGTCGCGGTGGAGGCGGTGTATCCGGTCGAACGCGCGCGGAATGTTTTTTCGCGTGGCCTGCTGACGCGGCTGGTCGGCATGTTCGACGGCGCGGCTGCTGCTGCGGAGAACGTCCGGCTGAAACGCGAGGTGGCGGAACTGTCGCTGCTGCGCGGCGACATGAAGCGGCTCGAGGCGGAGAATGCGCGCCTGCGGCGGGCGATCGGATATTCCGCGCACGGCGGGAAGGAATGGGTCGCCGCCGCGGTGCTGTCAACCGGCGGCGGCGCGGCGGGGCACCGCGATTCCATCCGCGTGGACCGCGGGGGGCTCGCCGGAGTGCGCGAGGGGGCGGTGGTCGCGGTGCCGGAGGGTCTGGTCGGCAAGGTGATCGCCGTTACGCCCCACACTTCGGAAATCATGCTGGTGACCGATCCGTCGCTGAAAGTCGCCTGCGAGACTGAGGTTGCCTCGGGAAGACGCCTGCGGGGCATTCTCTCCGGCGGCGATCCCGACCTGTTGCTGCTGAAATATTTGAGAAACGCGGAGGCTTCGTCTCCGCGGTCAAAGGTTTATACATCGGGTCTCGGCGGGGTTTTCCCGCGCGGCATCGAGGTGGGCACTTTGCTGACCGTTACGAGCGGAGTTCGCGGCGTGGTGGGTGAAGTGCGGCCGGGAGTCGAGTTTTCGACGCTGGAGGACGTCTTCATCCGCCGTGGCAAATGAAATAGTCCAGCTGATTGTCGCCGCAATGGCGCTTGTCTTCGGGGGGGCGTTCGAGGAGATGCTCCCTAAATTCCTGTGGGTCGGGTTTCCGGTGCTGCTGGCGGCGGTGCAGTTTTTCGCGACGCACGCCGGGTTGAAGACGGCGCTGCTGTTCGCGGTTGCCGCAGGAGCGATGGAAGACGCCGTGTCGTCGCTGCCGGTGATGACCAGCGCGAGTTATTTTCTGTTCGCGGCGGCGTTCACCCGCTGGGCGGGGCTGCCGCGGAGCGCGGCGGCGGTTACGTACCCGTGTTATCAGCTGTGGCTGGCGCTGTGGCTGGCCGACATGGGCGGGAGCGTGTTCACGCGCGTTCTCGCGGCTTTTCCGGTGGGGTTGGCGACGGCGTTCGCGACTGACGCGGCGATGTCGTGGGTGTGGAGAAAGGCGGCGGTCAATGAGCGCGGGTGATTCGCTGGCGGGCCGTCTTTCGTGCTGCGCGCTCGCGATGGCGTTCATCGTCGGGCTGCTGCATCTCGCGGTGCGTCTGCGGGAGGTGCAGGTGGTGGAGGCGGCGGATTACGGGTACATTCTGGGGCGGCAGGCCGAGCGCAGGGTGCAGACCGGCGGTACGCGCGGCCGCATTTTCGACCGCAACGGATCTGTCTTGGCCGACAACCGCGAGTCTGTGTCGATAATCTGCCGGCCGTCTTTTTTCAAGAAACGCACCTGGGATGAAATCGCTTCGGGCATAATCGCGGCGATATCGAACGTGGAGTCGGTGGTGGGCCGCCCGTCGCCGGTCACGGCGAAGGACGTCCGTCGGCACATAGCCAGATCGCTGGCGATGCCGCTGCCGGTCTGGCGCGACGTCGACGACGGGGAACTCGCGCGGTTCTCCGAACGCGAAAGCGAGTTCCCGGGTTTTGCGGCGGAGGTCGTCGCGGAAAGGGTCTATCCGCAGCGGCGGCTTGCGGCGCACTTGCTCGGTTACGTTGGACGAGACCGCGGCGAGAGCGTGGCCGGCGACGAGAAATTCAATTTCTTCCTGCCGGAACTCCGCGGCAGATCCGGCATAGAACACTATTACGACGGCTTTCTCATCGGAGTGCCCGGCGAGCGCAAGCTGCTGGTCGACGCGCGGGGGTTCACCATCCGCGAATGGACGGTAGTGGAGGCCAAGAAAGGGCCCGACCTGAGGCTGACTATCGACTCTGGCGTTCAGCGCGCGGTGGAACGCCAGCTGCGCGGGGAAATCGGGGCCTGCGTGGTGCTGGACCCGCGGAACGGCGAAGTGCTGGCGATGGCGAGTGCGCCCGGCTTCGACCCGAACGATTTCGTGCCGGTGCTGAGGACCGAGGTATACGAGCGTTTCGCCGGCGATCCGTCCAAGCCGCTGCTCAACCGGGCCACCGGGGGCGCGTTCGCGCCGGGCTCGACCTTCAAGCCGATCACCGCGCTCGCCGGGCTGCGCGCGGGGTATCCGGAGACGGCGGAGTACAACTGCGACGGCGTCTATCAGCTGGGCATGATGCGCATCCACTGCGCCAGACGGTGGGGGCACGGCGAACTGGACCTGCGCCGCGCGCTGATGAAGAGCTGCAATCCGTTTTTCTGCAATCTCGGCATGGACATAGGAACCAACGCGCTGATCGCTGCGGCGCGCGATTTCGGTCTCGGCCGCCGCACCGGCGTCGATTTCGGCGTCGACTCGCCGGGGGTCGTGCCCGACGGGGAATGGAAGCTGAGGAAGTACCGTGAAAAGTGGTTTCAGGGGGATTTGGCGCAGATGTCGATCGGGCAGGGCATGCTGCTCGTGACGCCGCTGCAGATGGCGATGGTGGCTGGGGCGATCGGCACCGGTTACTCGGTGATGCCGCACCTTAAGGCGGACATGGCGCCGGTGCGCCGTCCGCTGCCATTCGCGGCGGCGCATCTCAGGGCGGTGCGCGAAGGCATGCGGATGGTCGTCGCCGGCGACGGCGAGAGCGGCGGCAGCGGATGGCGCGGCGGGGAGGGCGTTCCGGTTCCGGTGTCGGGCAAGACGGGCACGGCGGAGGTCGGCAGACGCGATCGCCGCCGCAACAACACCTGGTTCATCGCGTACGCCCCTTCGGAGGCGCCGCGCGTGGCGGTGGCGATGCTGATTGAAGACGGAGTGTCCGGCGGCGGAACGGCGGCGCCGAAGGTGGCGGAAATCCTGAAGGCGGTGTTCAATGACGGCTAAACTCCGCAACTTCGACTATCTGTCGTTCGCCGTGATGATCGCGCTCATCGCGATAGGCACGGTTTCGGTGTGGTCGGCCGGCAACGCCCGCACCGAGGCGGTCTTCCACGGCACCTGGCTGCGGAATCTGGCGACCGCCGCGTTCGGCCTCGTGCTGTATCTTGCGATCGCGTTCTCCGACTATCGGCGCTGGCTCGGGCTTGTCGCGGCGCCGGCGTACTGCTTGGCGCTGGCGCTGCTCGTCGCCGTGCTGATTTTCGGCTCGGAGCAGTTCGGCGGCAGACGGTGGCTGTGGTTTTTCCAGCCGAGCGAAATCTCCAAACTGTGCGTGATTGCGATGATTGCGTGGCTGTACGGCGGCGAAGATTCGCCGATCGCGGGGGTGCGGCGGACGTTCCGCGGGTTTCTGATCGCCGCCGCCGTCGTCGGGCTGCCGGCGCTGCTGATACTGAAAGAACCCGATCTCGGCACCGCGCTTACGCTGATACCGGCCGCGGTGGTGATGCTGGTGGTCGCCGGCGTCTGGCGGCGCGGACTGGTGACGATTCTGGCCGGCGGCGGAATCGCCGCGCTGATGGTGCTCGGCGCGGTTTACGAGGCGGAGCGGCCCGGCGTCGCGCGCGAACGGCGCGACAAAATCATGCGGTTCGTGCCGCTTCGCGATCATCAGGTGCGCCGGGTGAAGACGTTCCTCTTCCAGGACGAGGATCAGACAGGCGCGGGATACAATTTGCGGCAGGCGAAAATCGCGATCGGTTCTGGCGGATTCTCCGGAAAGGGAATCGGCAAATCCGATTCGAGCCATCTCAAATACCTGCCGCAGGCGGTTTCGATGAACGACTTCATCTTCTGCGTCTACGCGGAGGAGACAGGTTTCATCGGATCTTTGGTGCTGCTTGCGTTGTTCGGGACGCTGCTCGTTCTGGGCTGCAGAGCGGCATTTCTGTCGGCGGACGGCGGCGGACGGCTGCTGGCGCTCGGCGTGTCCACCCTTGTCTTCGCGCATGTCTACGTGAACGTCGCGATGTCGATCGGGGTGGTGCCGATCACCGGTCTGCCGCTGCCGTTCATTTCGTCCGGCCGCACATTTCTCATAACGGCGATGTGCGGATTCGGTGTAATCCAAAGTGTAACGATTCACAGGGAGGTAAAAAAAAGATGAATCTGTTCGGTTGGCTGAAGCGCTCGAAAATGAAGCGCGAAATAATAATAAACGTGGAAAAACTCGAAACGAGGGTGGCCGTCATGGAGAACGGCCGCATCGAAGAATACATGGTCGAACATCCGGAGGCCGAGCGGCTTGTCGGGAGCGTCTTCAAAGGGCGGGTGCAGAATCTCGAGAACGACCTTCAGGCGGCTTTCATCGACATCGGCCTGAAGAAGAACGCGTTCCTGCACTACTGGGACATGACGCCGGACGCCGACGCGCTGCTGGACGACGAAGACCCCAAAGACCGCAAGGCGCAGAAGGGCGGCCGCAAGGCGGCGAGACTATCCGACGCAGAAATCGCGAAGCGGTTTCCCCCGGGTTCCGAAATCGTCGTGCAGGTCACGAAAGGGCCGATTTCCACCAAAGGTCCGCGCGTCACCGCCAACCTTTCCATCCCCGGGCGCTATCTGGTGATGATGCCCGGCGCCAAAATCCGCGGGGTGTCGAAGAAAATCGGCGACGCCAACGAACGCAAGCGGCTGAAAAAGATCATCGACCGGCTGCCGCTGCCGGAAAACGTCGGTCTGGTGGTGCGCACGGTGGGCCAGGGCGCTTCGGCCCGCGCCTTCGCGCGCGATCTGCGCAACCTGCTTTCGGTGTGGAACGAGATGCAGGGCAACGTGAAGAACCTCCGCACTCCGTGCTGCATCTTTCAGGAGCCGGATCTGTGCGAACGCGTCATCCGCGACTGGCTCACCGAAGACGTCGACGCGATCGTGATTGACGATCCGGCGAGCTACGAGTCGATGCGCGAAGTCGCCTCGCGCATTTCCCGGCGCGCCCGCTCGCGGATCAACCGGTTCGACGGCGACACCGGCATCTTCGAGCATTACGGCGTCGAGCGACAGCTGCAGAACGCCTTCGCCCGGCAGGTGGCGCTCAAGTCCGGCGGTTATCTCGTGATCGACGAAACGGAGGCGCTGGTCGCGGTGGACGTGAACACCGGGCACTACAAGGGCAAGGGCAGCCAGGAGGACGCGATACGCGAAGTAAACCTCGAAGCCGTGGAGGAAGTCGCCCGGCAGCTGCGGCTCCGGAACATCGGAGGACTCGTCATTCTCGACCTCATCGACATGAAAAGCCGCAAACACCAGCGCGAAGTGTGCAGGGCGCTCAAAGACGCGCTCAAGCGCGACAGAGCCCGCACGAACGTGCTGGACATCTCCGAGCTGGGACTTCTTGAAATGTCGCGGCAGCGACAGGACCGCTCGATTCTCTCGCAGCTGACCTCCGTCTGCCCGTTTTGCAAAGGCCACGGGGTGGTGAAGTCTCCGATGGCGGTTTCGATTGAAATTCAGCGGCTGCTGGTCGCGATGCTCAAAAAAGCCGCGTCCGACAGGCGTCCGCTCGAACCCAAGGTGGTGATCGCGCCGCAGGTCATGCAGCGCCTGCGCACCGAAGACGGCGCGATTCTCGCCCAGTTGCAGAAGGAATTCGGCACCAGACTCACTTTCGTTTCGGAACTCCACCGCCATCCGGAATCGTTTTCCATACTGGACGCGGCCACCTCTCAAGTGTTATACTCTCAATCATGATCGCACATTTCCTTTTCGCCGCCTCACAGGCGATGACGTTCACGGCCGACCGCATAGCGGCGGACGGCACCACCCGGGCGCTTACCGCGACCGGGCACATCGTCGCCGCGTCGGGGCCGATCACCATACGCGGTGAGAAAATGACGCGCGACGCGGACGGGAAGATGATCTTCCACGATCCGGTCTGCGCCACCACCTGCACCAACGAAGTCGGCCACACCCACTGGAACGTGTCCGGCGAAGTGGAGTACATGGAGCACGACTACGTCCTGCTGCGCAACATGACGCTCAGGCTGTTCGAGATTCCGATACTGTGGCTCCCCTACATGTACTATCCGCTGGAGACCGACTGCGGCTTCAGCTGGATGCCCGGCTACACCGGCCGCTGGGGGGGGTACCTTCTGACGAAATACACCTACCATCTGCTCGGCGACCCCGAACACGGCGACGACACCTGGTGGCTCGAGGGGGCTTCGCGCCTCGATCTGCGCTACCGTCACGGCGTCGCAGTCGGCGAAGACCTCACCTGGAACCTCGGCGACTTCGGCCGCGGCGGTTTCAACGTGTATTACGCCTGGGACGAAGACGCCGAGGATTACGGCGGGTACCGGGTTTCGGACTATTCCGACGCGTATCACAGCTACAACTGGGAGAGCCCCGTCAAGCGCGACCGCTATTCCATCGGGCTCCGGCACCGCTGGGAGGTCACCGAGCGCGACACGCTGCGCCTGACCGGAACGGTTCTCTCCGATTCGTCGTTCCGCAGCGACTTCGAGCGAAAAACGCTGTTCAACTGGAAAAGCCAGTGGATAGGCTACGACAACAGCGGCATCTTCTGGGAACACCTTGAAAACGACTTTTCGGTCGGAGCCGAGGTGTCTGGCCGGCTCAACGAATTCTACGGCATGACCGGCAGGCTGCCTGAGTTCTATCTCGACGTCAACCCGCGGCCGCTGTTCGGGCTGCCCGTCAACTACGAGACCGAAAACCGCATCGGCTACCTCCGGCGAGACCCCGCCGAATACGGCAGCAGCAACCGCGCAAGCGCGTATTCCTTCAACCCCGGGCCGTGGGCGGAATACGACGCGTTCCGTTTCGACACCTACCACCGTCTGACCGCGCCGTTCAGAACCATGTACGATCTGCTCTCGGTCGTTCCACGCGTCGGGTACCACGGCACCCACTGGAGCGAGAGCGGCCGCGACAACCTGACCGGGTGGGGTGACTCCGAAAGCGCCGGCGGCGCTTTCAGGTCCATTCTCGAAGGGGGCGCCACCTTCGCCGGCCGCGGGGTCGCGCCGGTCAACGACAGATGGCAGCACATGGTCGAACCGTATTTCGACGTGCTCGCCCAGCGCGCCTGGCATTCCGGTTCGGGCAACCGGCCCTATGTGTTCGACAACATCGACGCTTCGGTGATGTGGGAGGATCAGTTCGCCGGCCGCGCGCGCAATCTGCCCTACTCCTACTACGGCGTCACCCCCGGTCTGCGCAACGCCTGGGAGACGCTGGACGACCGCGGCCGCATGCGGCAGGTCGTCGACGTCGACGTGTATTCCGCGCTGCAGTTCGGCGAGACTTCTTTCGAAGGCGACGATGACGCCCACAAACTCGCCAAGGTCGGCAAGCCCAATTACGGCAAGAACGAATGCCTCGTGATTCCCGGCGCCAGAATCAGGTGGCGGCCGGACGATGACGTCACGATGATGGCGCGCGCCGAGTACGACTCCGACAACAACCGCATCGCACTCGCCGACGCCGGCTGGCGGCAGAAACTGACCGACAATTTCAAGTACAACGTCAAATACGCCCTCCGCGATTACCGGTGGTGGGATTTTTCGTCCGCCCCCTACGACCGGGCGCAGATGAGTTCCGATGATTTCAACTACGCGCGGTTCCATTTCATACAGGTCGGTTTCGAACAGCAGCCGATCGACTGGTTCGCCTGGGGGCCCTACATCCGCTGGGACATCCGCGAAAACGAACTCGACTGCGTCGGCTCCTGGTTCGACTACCTCACCGACTGTCTCGGGTTCAGATTCATCGTCGAATACCAGAATTCCTACACCGCGATCGACGGGTACGAACGCCGCGAAGACTGGTCGGTCGGCTTCTACATCTACCTGCGGGCGTTCGGCAGTTCCGGCAGCAACATGTTTTTCGGCAGCAACTGACGGCGGTGCCTGGATGCGCAAGGCGAAACAGAGCGGAATCGAACGTCTCGAGAGTTATCTCGTCCGGCTGATTCAGGAGAAGGGCGCCGACCGTGACCAGTCGGTGTGGATAAATTTTCTGCTGGCCGCGCTCAAGGGCATGAGCGTGGTTTTCGCCGCGGTGGTCGCCGTGCGCTATTGTCTCTACAGTTTCGGCGTCCTGCGCCGCTACCCGCTTGGCATCCAGGTGATTTCCATCGGCAATGTAACCGCCGGCGGCACCGGCAAGACCCCCGTCACCGAGATTTTCGCGCGCACTCTGGCCGCCGCGGGCCGCAAAGTGGCGATTCTGTCGAGGGGATACCGCCGCAAGGAGGCGCCCTGGTGGCAGCGCGTGTTCACGCAGGCGGTTGTCCCGCCGCTGGTGGTCTCGGACGGGAAACACGTTCTGCAGGACTCCGCCACCGGCGGCGACGAACCGTACATGCTCGCCTCCAATCTGCCTGGGGTGGCGGTCGTGGTCGACCGGAACCGCGTTAAAGCGGGGCGCTACGCGGTGAAACGGCTCGGCTGCGACACGATAATCCTCGACGACGGGTTTCAATACCAGAAACTCAAACATTCGATTGAGGTTCTGCTCGTCGACTCCTCCAAT
The DNA here is from genome assembly GCA_017652705.1 of Kiritimatiellia bacterium. GTDB lineage: Bacteria > Verrucomicrobiota > Kiritimatiellia > RFP12 > UBA1067 > UBA1067. Next base: position 33,995 of record JAGCAM010000049.1, read on the forward strand.
CCCTTCGGCAACGGCAACATGCTGCCGCGCGGTATCCTCCGCGAACCGGCGTCGAATCTCGGCCGCGCCGACATAATCTTTCTCACCAAGTGCGACGGCGACGTTTCGGCGGTCAAGGCCGAAGTCCGCAAATACACCGATTCAGCCGAAATCGTTGAATGCAACCACACCCCGAAGTCGCTCAAAGACGTCTGGAGCCGCGAGGAGTTCCCTTTAAGCTGGCTGAACGGTAAAACCGTCTGTACGCTGTCCGGCATCGCGTCGCCGAAGGGATTCGAGAACTCCCTCCGCCGTCTGGGCGCGAAGGTGGTGTGGTGCGAACGCTACGCCGACCACCACCGCTATGATTCGTCCGAAGTGCTGTACGCGCTGAACCGCACCGCCGACATGGGGGCCGACGCCCTCGTCACCACCGAAAAGGACGCCGTGCGGTTCCCGCGGTTCGAGACTTCGCCGGTGCGCTGCCTCTATCTGCGCATCGCGATTGAAATACTCGCCGGCGGCGAAAGCTTCGACCAGATCATCAACCGCATCTGCTTCCGGAACAGGTGGAGGGACCCGGGGAACGGCGCCGATGAAAAGTCTTAATGGCACGTTCGGGCACGTTTTCACGGTCGGTTCGTTCACGGCGCTTTCGAGGGTGCTCGGACTGGTGCGCGAGATGATGCAGTCGCGTCTGATCGGCGCCGGCGTCGAGCAGTCGGCGTTCACCCTCGCCTTCGCGGTTCCCAACATGGCGCGAAAACTTTTCGGCGAAGGGGCGCTCACCGCGGCGTTCGTGCCGGTCTTCAAAGGCGAGCTGGAGCGAGGCGAAGTCGAGGCGGCGAAAAGACTCGCCCGTTCGGTGATGACGATGGTGCTGCTCATCCTCGGTTCCGCGGCCGGCCTCGCAGTCCTCTCGGTGAGCGCGTTCCTGAATTTTTCGCCGTGCGAACTTTCGCCGCGGGCCGCGCTCACGCTGAAACTCGTGCGCATTCTGCTGCCGTACATGATTTTCATCTGCGGCGCGGCGTTCGGAATGGGGGTTTTGAACGCGCTCGGCCGTTTCGTCGAGGGGGCCTTCATGCCGGCGATGCTGAACCTCGTCTGGATTTCGGCTCTGGGGGCGCTCTGCTTTTTGCCGGGGTTGTCGATTTCGGCGCGCATCACGGCGGTATGCTGGGCGATACTCGCCGGCGGCGCCGCCCAGATGGCCTTCCTTTTCCGCTGCATGGCCAGACGCGGTTTCCCGCCGAGGTTCGTTTTCAGGGGGTTGCTCGACGGCAAGGCCTGCCTCGTGTGGCGCAACACCATGCTCGCCGCGGTCGGCGCCGGCGCGGTGCAGATCAACTACATGCTCGACCAGGTGCTCGCGCAGTGCGCCGCCCCGTGGGCGGCCGGTGTGATCGGCTACGCGGAACGTCTGATCGACCTGCCGCTCGGCGTGGTGGCGGTCGCGTTCGGAACAGTGCTGCTGCCCACTTTCTCGGGGCATTTCGCCCGCAACGACTACGCCGGAGCCAGGGCCGAACTCCGCAAGTCGGCGTTCCAGATCACGGCGCTGATGATTCCCGCCTCCGCCGTCACGTACTTCTGCGCGCCGTGGATAGTGTGGCTCATCTACGAGGGTCACGCGTTCGACGCGGAAGCAACGGTGCGCGTTTCGCGCGCGCTTTCGGTGTACGGACTCGGCCTGTGCTTTTTTTCGCTGCAGAAATGCCTGATACCGTTTTTCCAGGCGCGCAACGACATGAAAACGCCGTTGAAAGTTTCGGTACAGACGGTTGCGCTCAACGCGGTGCTTAACGTGCTCGCCGTCGTCACGCTGCCGCAGGAATGGCGACATGTGGGTCTGGCGGCGTCAACCTCGATATGCGCACTGGCCGGCTGCGGACTGTTCCTTGCCGCCATGCGAAGGATGGAGGAAAAAACGCCGCCGGCGCGTGCCGCCGTTCCGGCCCCCGGGCCGGAGAACCGGCCGGTTGACGGATGTTTGCGGCGGTGCAGGTTTGATGTGACTGCCAGTCATGAAACGGATTGAATCAACAACGGTTAAATGAAGGGACTGAAAATGGTACGCCAAGCAGAAATCACTCTTATGTGCCTCGTCGCGGCGGGGCTCTCCGTGCGCGCGGACGGTCTGAAGGAACTTTCGTTCATAACGGCCATGCCGGCCGACAAACCGCCGGTCATCGACGGTTCTATGGACGACGCCTGCTGGGCGAAGGGAACGCCCAACCGAACGTACTACAAGCTCGACACGGTCAATCCGCCGCGGGTGAAACTGCGCACCGAATGCACGGTGATGTATGACGCGAAGGGAATCTACGTCGGGTTGCGCAACTGGGAGGAGGACGTCTCGAAGCTGAGGAAGGACCATCTCAAGGACTGGGATCCGAATATCTGGCGAGACGACGGCGGCGAGGTCTACTTCGATCCGGACGCATCGGGCGTCGGTTTCTACAAGTTCGACCTGAGCTGCACCGGCAGGCACTACACGCTCTGGCGGATGGACGCGGCGAACATCCACACGGACTGGCGCGCGGAGGGCTGCGTCTCGGCGGCGAAGATCTTCGATGACCGATTCGAGATCGAGCTGTTCGTGCCGTGGGGCGACTTCCACGGGCGTCCCGCGCCGACGCCGGGGACGATGTGGACCTTCAACCACAACCGCTACCAGTGGCACAAGTGGATTCTCTGCTGCTCGTCGCCGTGCGCGGGCTACACCACGCCGCAGAACTTCGGCTTCCTCTACTTCTCCGACGGCCGCGCACCGGAGGAGAAGGAGATTCTCGCGATGCTCGAAAAGCGCTTAGAGACCGAGTGGGGCATCGAGATCGGCGGACAGACCTGGCTCCACGACGCGGAAGGGACGCGTCCGATCGACGGCACGATCGCGGAGCTCGCCAAGCGCAAGGCGGAGGAGCTCAAGGCCGCCGAGGCGCTGGCCATCACCAACTTCTACATCTGCTGCCACGGCGACGGGTTCGTGCCGAAGATGGACTTGCCGCTCGCCGGGCAGTACGACTTCAATCCGCCGAAGGAGTACAACGGCTACAACGGCTGGTACCGGCACAACCCGAACTTTGCGAAGTACCTCACTCCGCACCTCGACTGGGGCGATTCCGCCGCGGGGGACCCGACGAAAGTGCTCTTCATCTGCAGCTACGGCAACCTGCGCGACATGATGGAGATCCAGTACCGATTTCCGATCGAGGGGATGTTCTTCCCGGGGAACTTCGGAGCGAGCGGCATCTGGGAGGACTGCATCTCGGGCGGCACGCACATCGACAAGGAGCGCCAGTTCCAGTCGCTGCTCGCGCGCGCCCCCGACGTCGCGGTGATCGACGGGTTCACCATCGACAATGAGATCCCGAAGCGCTACCGCACGGAGCTCTTCCGCCGCGTGCGCGACGAGGGGATGGGGCTTCTGATCATCCAGGGCGGCTGGCGGCTTTGGAACTACTGCAAGGTCAAGGCGCCCGACGGGAAGGTGGTCTTCAACGGACGGCGCCTTACGTACAAGCGGATCGGGCGCGGCGTCGTCATTAGCGACGACTTCGGCCTGCCGCGCAAGATCTCGCCCTCGTGGTGGGCGGAGTACGAGACGCGGGCGGCGGAGCTCTTCCGGATGATCCAGAGCGTGCGCGCCGAGAAAGCGCCGATTGCGCTTCGGGCGGCGTTCGACGTCATCGGGCGTCCCGTCTACGGCGCGGGTACGAACTTCATCGCGGTCGCGGCGATGGTCCGGGACGGCGGGGCGCTTTTCGGGTCCGACACTGCGACGTGGCGCGTAAGGGACGCCGGCAACGCGATCGTCCGCTCGGGCGAGGTGAAGCTGGCGGGCGGAACCGACACGGGCGTTCTCGTTCCGCTCGAGGGGCTGCCCGACGGCGAGTACTTCTGCGACGTGATCGCGAAGCGCCGCGGCGGGGTGGCGGACGCGCTCTCGTTCCCGTTCGCGCGGGAGGCGGTCGTGGGACGGTTTGCGGTCGATCCGTCGCGCACCGTCGCGCAGGAGAACGCGCCGCACGTGCCGCTCCGCTTCACCTACTCGAAGGGCGCGCCGAAGGGCAGCGTGATCCGATACGAGCTCCGCGACCTTCCCTACGGGCAGGTGCGCTTCCGCGGCGAGGTTCCGGCGACGGGCCGTGACCGGCTCGTCAACATCGCGGCGGCGCAGCCGTTCCCGACGCTCGCGGCGATGGTCTGCGCGGAGATCGCGGATGCGGCCTCGAACGTGATCGCGCGGACGCGCGCGCACTACTACTTCCCGAACCACCGCTTCGACGACTACACGCTGATCTCGTGGGACAGCCTCAACTGCGCGGGCAACCTGGCGCCGATTCTCGCGCCGCAGGTCGTCGACGAGTTCGGCTACACGTCGAACCTCGGCGAGGGCGGCGACACGAGCGCGCTCTTCAACGCGCGGAGCGTCCCCTGCGTCGCGGCGATCACGCTGATGCCGGCGAAGAACGGCGGTGCTAACTTCCGGACGCTGCGCGGCTTCATCACGCCGTGGTCGGGTCCGCTCGCCGACCGCGTGAACAGGCTCGGCGGCGAGGTGAACCCGTACGACCCCGAGGTGCAGGCGATCGTCGACGAGGCGATGAAGGCGCACGTCACCAACACCGTGAAGTACGGCGTGTGCGTGTGGAACCTCGGGGACGAGAACGGCTATTCGACGGACGCGGGGCACGGTCCGAAGGACCGCGAGCCGTTCGCGAAGTTCCTGCGGGCGAAGTACGGCACGATCGCCGCGTTCAACGCAAAGCACGGCACGAACGCGGTCGATTTCGCCACGGCGCACCACAAGAGCACGCAGCAGGCGCTGGCCGACCGCGACTGGGTAAGCTGGTTCGACCACGTGCAGTACGTCGAGAAGATGTATTCCGACATCAACCAGATGCTTTCGAAATCGATCAAAAGGTACGATCCGAAAGCGCGCGTCGGCGCGGAGGGGTCGGCGGGGGCGGACATCGAGCAGACGATCGAGAAGCTCGAGTACTGGGGTCCGTACCGCAACGTCGTGACGGACGAGCTGATTCGCGATGTCGCGCCGGACCGCGTCCGCGGCATCTGGTGGGGCGGTTACTTCACCAGTCTCCGCGACGGCTTTCCGGTGCAGCAGTGGGAGTTCGTCCTCACCGGCACGCTTAACGCAGACCAGTGGTTCTGCATCAGTCCCGGCTCCTCGCAGGGGGCGTTCGGCCCCGATTTCTGTTTCGCGCCGTACGTGGAGCGGATGTTGCCGTATCTGAAAGAGATCCGCCGCGGACAGGCGCAGCTGCTGTTGCATACGCCTTTCCGCCGGGACGGTTTCGCCATCTGGTATTCGCACGCCTCGAACGCCGCGGCGAAACTGGTCGACGAGTTCACGGCGCCGGATGCGGGGCAGAACGCGCTCATCCGATTCTGTTACCGCACCGGCTACGGGGTAAACTTCGTCACCAAACGGCATTTGAAACGGCTCGACGGTCTCAAGGTGGTTTTTCTGCCGGGCGCGTGCGCCCTGTCGGACGCCGAGGTTGCCGCGCTCGCGGCGTTCGTGAAAAAGGGCGGGCTGATTGCCGCCGATTCCGAACCGGGGGTGATGGACGATTTTCTCTTCCGTCGCCCGTCGCCGCCGCTCAAAGGGCTCTGGACGAAATTCCTGTTCGACGACTCTGACGAGACGCTCCAGGCGATAGTTTCCAAGAGGGGCATCTCCCCCAACCGCGAGTCGATCGCCGGTCTGCCGGCCGATCAGACGATCTTCCGCGTGCGAGAGCTTGGCGGGATGCGCGTTTTCGGCTTCAAGACCTCGGCAAAGTCGCTCGGACGCAGTGTGACGATCAACCTTGGCGGCGAGACGTGGGTTTACGAGGTTGGCAAGGGTCCGCTCGGCCGTATGGCTAAAGTTGAAATACAGTCGCTGGAGGTGCCGTTCAGGTTGTTCTCGGCGTTCAGCGACGAACAGCCGGCTCCGCCGGTAGTATTCGACCGGACCGAAATCGCCGCCGGCGGATTCGTCGAACTCAAGACCGACAATCTGCGCCGCGAGTCGGTCTACCGGCTGGAAATCTCCGCGCCCGGCGGCGGAAAAATCGCCAACCGCGAAAAGGTGTTCGCCGCGGACGGCCAGCCGCTTAGATTCCAGTTCCCGTTCAGCGATGCGGCGGGCGTTTACACGGTTTCGCTGATGGATGTCGCGACCGGCATCGTCGGGCAAACCTGCATATCGGTCAAGTAGGCTCTCAGCGGAGATAAATCGCGCACCTGGCCGGCGCGGCGCCCTATTCCTCTAATCGGCGGAATATGGTATAATTCATAAAAATACGGATATCAGGAGAACCTGTGCAAAATGAAGACCAAAAGCAAGAGTCTTGAGAACTGTGAAGTCAAACTCGATGTCGAGCTCGACGCTGAAGAAATGCGCGGTATCGTGAAAGACGTCGAAAAAGTTTTTCTCCGCGAGGCGGTGGTGCCGGGGTTCCGCAAGGGCAAAGCGCCGATCGACCTCGTCCGCCGCGATTTCTCCGACGGCATCAAGAAGGAAGTCGTCCGTCAGATGTTCCAGAAGAACTACGCCGCCGCCGTAAAGGCGGAGAATCTCGACGAAATCGCGGTGTCGGAGGTGGGGGACGTGAAGTACGACGACAACGGCGGCTCGTTCACCGCGGTAGTCGAAGTTAAGCCCAATTTCAAAATACCGACCTACAAAGGGCTGAAAATCGAATTCAAAGACGCCAAAGTTCCGGAATCCGAGGTGACCGAACAGGTGGAGCGTCTGCGCGCCGGCTACGCGAAATACGAAGACGCCAAGCCCGGGGACGCGGCGGCGGAGTACGACTTCGCGCAGATCGACTTCGAAGGGGAAGTGAACGGCAAGAAGATTCTCGAAATCAATCCTGAAGCGAAACTCTTCGGCAAAGGCGATGGATTCTGGCTGCGGATGGAAGACGGCTTTTTCATCCCCGAGATAATCGCCGCCGTTAAGGGCATGAAAGCGGGGGAAACCAGGGCCGGGATAAAGGTGAAGCTGGACGGCGAGGGCGTACCGGAAGGGTTGAAAGGTGAAACGGCGGAGTACACCGTCACGCTCAAGTTCATCCGGCACCGCATTCTGCCTTCCGACGACGAATTCGCCGAAAAGGCGAAGGAGGAGTCGTACGGGAAACTGGTGTCGAAGATACGCGAGACGATGGAGAAGAGCGCGGTCGCCCGGGAGTCGCAGCGCCGGGAGAACGAGGCGGTGGATCTGCTGATGAAAAAAGTCGATTTCGCCGTCCCCCCGAGCATGGTGCACCGCGTGATGGACGGAATTCTGCAGGACTTCGCGCAGAGGGCGCAGTATTCGGGGCTTGACGCCTCGTACTTCGACAAAAACCGCGAGCAGATCCTCAAGGACGCCGAGGCGCAGGCGGTGCGGCAGGTGCGGCTGTGGTACGTGCTTGACGAAATCGCCAAGGCCGAAAAAATCGAGGCCGGCGAAAAAGAGCGCGGCAGGAAGGTGATCGAGTTCATACTGGCGAACGCCAAGAAGTGAAGCGGGAGGATTTGGCGATGAAAGGATACATGATACCTTACGTGGTCGAGCAGACCGGCAAAGGCGAGCGCACCTACGACATCTATTCGCGGCTGCTGCTGGACCGCATAGTTTTCATTTCCGGCGAGGTGAACGACGAAATGGCCAACGCCGTGTGCGCGCAGCTGCTTTTTCTCCAGTCGCAGGACGCCAAGAAGGAAATATCGGTCTATGTGAATTCCCCCGGCGGCGCCGTCACGGCGGGGCTGGCGATTTACGACACGATGCAGTTTGTCAAATGCCCGGTGGCGACGTACTGCATAGGTCAGGCGGCGTCGATGGGCGCGGTGCTGCTGACCGCGGGCGCTAAAGGCCGCCGCTTCGCACTGCCAAATTCCCGCATCATGATCCACCAGCCGTGGGGCGGCGCGGAAGGCAAGGCGTCCGACATAGAAATCACGGCCCGCGAAATACTGCGGTTGAAAGAACGCCTGAACGAAATTCTCGCGAAACACTCCGGCAGGAAGTTCGAGGATGTCGAGAAAGACACCGACCGCGACCATTTCATGTCGGCCGCCGAGGCGAAGGAGTGGGGCCTTATCGACGAAGTTCTGGAGCGGTGAACGGTCAGTGAAAAGGAACAGGGAAGAGATCTACTGCTCGTTTTGCGGACGGGGTTCCGACGAAGTAACGGTCATACCAGGCGTCGACGGAAACATCTGCGTCGACTGCGTGAAGCACGCGAACGCCATGGTGAGCCGCCACGAAAGCCAGGCGAACGACGCGCCGCCGCTGCCGCCCACGCCGCCGCCCAGAAAGATCAAGGAGTTTCTCGACCAGTTCGTAATCGGCCATGAAGAGACCAAGAAAGTGCTCTCGGTGGCGGTGCACAACCACTATCGCCGGCTGGAGGCGTCGGCGAAGGCTGCTGTGGGCGACTCCTCCGCCGCGGACGGATTCGCCGACGTCGAAATAGAAAAGTCGAATATTCTGCTCATCGGCCCGACCGGCACCGGCAAGACGTTGCTTGCGAAGACGCTCGCGAAGATCATCGGGGTGCCTTTCGCCATCGGCGACGCGACGGTGCTCACTCAGGCCGGCTACGTCGGCGAAGACGTGGAGAACCTCGTGAGGTATCTGCTGCAGAACGCCGACGGCAACGTCGAACTCGCCAAGCGCGGCATAATCTACGTGGACGAAATCGACAAACTCGCCTCAAAGACCGACAACGTTTCGATTACGCGCGACGTCGGCGGCGAGGGCGTGCAGCAGACTCTGCTCAAACTCATCGAAGGCACGGTCTGCAGAGTTCCGCCCAAAGGCGGGCGCAAACACCCCGACCAGGAGTACATCGAAGTTGACACGACCAACATACTTTTCATCTGCGGCGGGGCGTTCGTGGGGCTGGACAAAATCGTCGCGGAGCGCAAGGGCCGCAACGTGATCGGGTTCGGCGCCGGGGACGGCGACGGAGACTCCGCGGCGCCGGCGGCGGGCAACGAGATAAATCCCCAAGACGTGCGGCCGGAAGATCTCGTGAAATTCGGGCTCATTCCCGAGTTCACGGGGCGGCTGCCGGTCATAACGTCGCTGAGGGATCTTTCCGAAGACGATCTCGTGAGGATTCTCACGGAACCGAAGAATTCGCTGGTCAAACAGTACCAGAAGCTGCTGGCGATGGACGGTGTCACGCTCGAATTCGAGCCCGCTGCGCTCAAGAATCTGGCGAAGATGGCGCTCGCGCGCAAGACCGGCGCCCGCGGACTGCGGGCGGAAATGGAACGGCTGATGACCGACGTTATGTATGAAGCGCCAGGCAATTCCCGCATGAAAAAGGTGGTTGTAACCCCCAAGATGATAAAGGAGAGGCTCGGGTGACCGCGGCGCGGGGCGCCAGCCTGCTGACATGCTGCTCAAAATACTTAAAGCAAAACTCCACCGGATACGGGTGACCGCCGCCGATCTCGCGTACGAAGGTTCGCTTACGCTCGACCCCGACGACATGGAGGCGGTCGGCATTCTGCCGTACGAGAAAATACTCTGCGCCGACGTGGAGAACGGCAACCGGTTCGAGACGTATGCGATCGCCGGCGACCGCGGCAGCGGGGTTTGCTGTCTCAACGGAGCCGCCGCCCACCAGGGGCGGGTCGGTGACCGGCTGATAGTCATGGCGTTCGCCTTGATGACCGAAGAAGAGACCCGCGGCTGGTCTCCGCGCGTGAAACACTTCAACTGAAAATCCATGCTGCACGTAATCGCCACGCCGATCGGAAACCTTGGAGACCTTTCGCCGCGGGCGCTTGAAACGCTTAAAAGCGTTTCGATCATCGCCTGCGAGGACACGCGGCGCACCTGGCGGCTCCTCTCCCACTTCGGCATTCCCCGCCCGGCGGAGATGTTCTCCTACCGGCAGGGGAACGAAGAGCGCGTCACCGGGAAGGTCATGGCCTGCCTCGCCGCCGGCAAGGAAGTCGCCCTCTGCTCCGACGGCGGCTATCCCGGCATATCCGATCCGGGCTACCGCCTCATCCGCACCTGTGCGCAGGAAGCCGTGGACTACGAAGTGATCCCCGGCGCCTGCGCGGTGGAAGTGGCGCTTCTCAAGAGCGGACTCCCCACCTCGTCCTACACCTTCCGCGGATTCCCCCCGCGCGGTCCCGGCGCACTCCGCAACTGGTTCGAAGAAGACCGTGCCAAAGAGCACACCCTCGTCTGCTACGAGTCGCCGTTCCGCGTCGCCGCAACCCTCGGGGCCGCGCTCGAAGCGCTCGGCGACCGCGAAGCCGCGGTCTGCATCGAGCTCACCAAGCTCCATGAACGCGTCCGTCGCGGATACCTTTCCGATCTGGTGAAGGAATTCAAGGATGTGAAAGTGAAGGGCGAAGTTGCCCTCGTCATCGCCGGCGGCAATCCCAAGTTCCGCCGCGGCGGAGGTGACGAATCCGTCGGCGGATCCGGCCTTATCGAAACCATCGCCCGCGGCGTCTGCATCGTCGGCGACAAAATTCTCCTCTGCCGCGCGAAAGGTTCCAAGACCACATACCTCCCCGGCGGGCACATAGAATTCGGGGAAACCGGACGCACCGCCCTCATCCGCGAAATTCAGGAGGAAATGGGCGTCGCCTCCACCGCCGGAAAGTTCCTCGGCGTTGTCGAGAACTCCTTTCTCCAGCACGGACGTCGCCATTGCGAAATCAACCTCGTCTACGAACTCACCCTCGCGGACCACACCGTCATCGAATCGCAGGAGGATTGGATCGGGTTCGAATGGTGCCCCCTCGACCGAATACACACAGCCCACTTGCTGCCGGCAAACATCTTGTCCGAAACCATAGGAGGAACGAACCATGCATAAGTCCGTCTGCTGTATGCTCACCGCCGTTGCCGCGATAGTGTATTCCGCCGTCCTCGCCCAGGAGAAAAACGCGATAATCCCGCGCCCGCTGCCGCAGCCGGTCGTCCGCGTCCCCGATCTCCGCGCCGAAGAGAAACCGATCGCGGTGGAGAAGACGGAAAAAGAAGTTGCCGCCGACAAATTCTTCCGCCGCGTCCGCGCTTCCTTCGTCTTCACCAACCCGAACCACCGCGTCATGCAGGGCGAGTTCGAGTTTCCCATTCCGGACGAAGCCTTCGTCTGCGGCTACTCGCTCGAAATCAACGGATCCATGGTCCCCGGCGTTGTCTGCGAAAAGGAAAAGGCCCGCGTCGCCTTCGAGAACGAAGTCCGCAAAGGCGTCGACCCCGGCATCGTCGAACAGGTGAAGGGCAACCTCTGGCGAACCCGCATATTCCCTCTCAACCCCAACACGCCACGCCGCGCCGAAGTCGACTACATCGCACCGGCTGCCAATGCCTCCGAAGGTGAGATCTTCGAGCGGGACGGCGACAACGTCTTTGCCGCCACCTCTCAAGCCTCGCAAACCCCTCAAACCTCGCAAACCTTCCCTTCCGGCTGGATTTTCTGGGACGCTTCGCTGTCGCGGCTAGATAAAACCGCCGCCGATCGCAAACGTCTTGAAGAGATCCTGCCCGAGAAGGGCTCCTGGAAGCTCGTCGTCTTCTCCAACCGTCCCGCCGCCCCCGTCGACGTCGCATCGCGCGACGAACTGCTAAAGCTTGTCGACGCCGCGGTATGCGATGGCGGAACCGACATCGCCTCCGCGCTCGCGCTCGCGCCCGGCGACGCGCCCAAGCTCCTCTTCACCGACGAAGTCGACACTCTCGGCACGAACAACGACTGGGAGAACGTCCCCAACCTCGCCATCGCCTCGCGCCCGCCGGCACCAAAGCGCGCGGTGGAAGTGCGCAAGCTCTCCGCCGAAGAGGCCGCGAAGGTGAAGGAAGCGAAGGAGTCCATTCTGCTCGCGACCGTGTGGGCGTCGCGGCGCATGACGGATCTCGCTTCGCAGGCGGATGCGCGCAAGGACGAGTTCCTCGCCCTCGGCCGCAAGTACTGCGTGGCGGGGCCGGGTCTCTCGCTCATCGTCCTCGAGACGCTCCAGCAATATCTCGACCACAAGATCGAACCGCCCAAGTCCATGTCCTTCCACGATGAATGGGTCAAGCGCCGCGCCGCGGACGACGACCCCATAGCGGAGAAGAGGGCGAGGGCCCGGTTTGAGGCGCAGTTGCTTCGTTACTGGGAAGAACGCGTCAAATGGTGGAAGAATCCGATTCCGGAGCGTCCCAAACCGAGGAGCGGGCTATTCGATCGCATGATCTCCGCCGTCACCCATTCCAGTTCCAGTTCGCGCAGAGCACCGGTTGCCATGTCGGCCGCGGCCAACGAGGAGTCCGGCGCCGTGGCGGAGGACCTGGAGGAGTCCCCCGCGGTGGAATCGGCGGCGCCCGGCGCCGCCCGCTCCGCGCCTCGTGCGCTCGGCGCCGGGCGG
>JAGCAM010000050.1 GCA_017652705.1 Kiritimatiellia bacterium
CGGCGGAGAAGGAGCGCCGCGACCAGGTGCTGCTCGCCGACCAGGAGCGGCGCGGGCTGGAGCGCAACTCCCGCCTGGTCGGCTCCGTCCGCGAAGTGCTGGCCGAGGGGCCGTCGAAGCGCAACAAAGCCCGGTGGTCGGGCCGCGACGGCGGCAACCGCATAGTGGTCTGGGACGCCTCCCCCGGCGGTCTTGCGGAAGAGCCCGGGCGTATCGTGAAAGTCAGGATAACGGAGGCGCATCCGCAGACTCTGATAGGAGAGCGACAATGAAAACAGCAGTGGTGGGCGCCGCGGGGCGCATGGGTCGGATGATCTGCAGCCTGGCGGAAGCCGCCGGGATGGAAGTGGTGGCGAAGATTGACGTGGCCGCGGGATACGACGCGTCGTGGCCGGAATGCACCGAAGGGGTGATCGACTTCTCCCACCGCAGCGCGGTGCCGGCGTCGGTCGCGAAAGCCGCGGCCGCGGGCATCCCCTACGTGCTCGGGACGACCGGCCTCACGGCGGCGGAGCAGGCGGCGGTGGCGGCGGCGGCCGCCAGAATCCCGGTCGTGCAGAGCGGCAATTATTCGCTCGGCGTGAATCTCATGCTCGGGCTGGTGCGGAAAACCGCGGAGGCGCTTGGGGCGGAGTACGACGTCGAAATAACGGAAATGCACCACCGCCGTAAAAAAGACGCGCCGAGCGGAACGGCGCTGATGCTGGCCGGCGCCGTCGCCGCCGGCCGCGGCGTGAAGGACGGACGGAAAATCATCTACGGCCGCCATGGCGACGTCGGAGAACGCCCGGAAGGGGAGATCGCGGTTCATGCGATCCGCGGCGGATCGGTGGTCGGCGACCACACCGTGATGTTCGCCGGCGACGTCGAGCGCCTTGAGATCACCCACCGGGCGCAGAGCCGCGAGGCGTTCGCGGCCGGCGCGGTCAGGGCCCTTGAATGGGCGGCCGGCAGAAGCCCGGGAATTTATTCAATGCAAAATGTGCTTGGCTTCGCATAAAGCGCCTCAAATGTGATATAATAGACGTTCACAGGCGACTCGGCTGAAGAAGGAGGCAAAAATGAAGAAAGTGATGGTCACAGGCATCGGGATGCTGTGTGCGAACGGCAATGGCAAAAGCGCGGTGTGGGACGGGGTGAAGTCCGGCAGGTCGGGCATCGGCCGGATAACCAGGTTCGACCCATCCAGATGCACTTGCCAGGTCGCCGGCGAGGTCAAGAATTTCGAGGAATATGCGATCGGCGGTGGATTGCTTGACAAGAAGGCGGCGCGGCACATGGCGATGTTCTCGCAGTACGCGGTTGCGGCGGCGGTCGAGGCGTGGAGAGACGCCGGCTACACCGAGGCGAACAAACCCGACATGAACCGCGTAGGCGTGCTGATGGGCGTCGGCATCGGGGGCCTGGAGGTGTCCGGAGAAAACTTCAGGACGCTTTTCGAAAAGGGGCCGGACCGGCTGTCCCCCCTCGCCGTGCCGGAACTCATCCCCAACGAGGCGGCGGGCAACATCTCCATCGCAATCGGCGCGAGGGGGCCTTCCCAGGTCATCGCGACCGCCTGCGCCTCCTCCACCGACTCGCTGGGCTTCGCGTTGGACATGATCCGCGCCGGCCGCGCCGACGTCGTCATCGCCGGCGGTGCCGAAGCGGTGGTGATCGAGTTCACCATCGGCGGGTTCATGAAGATGCGCGCGCTTTCCACCCATTTCAACGAAACCCCGGAAAGGGCGTCGCGTCCGTTCAACGCCGACCGCGACGGTTTTGTCATGGGCGAAGGCGCCGCGGTGCTGGTTCTCGAGTCCGAAGAACACGCCAGGGCGCGCGGCGCCCGGATCTATGCCGAACTCGCCGGCTACGGCGCGACCTCCGATGCGTATCACATCACCGCGCCGGATCCTTCCGGCGTCGGGGCGGTGAACGCCATGGAGGCGGCGCTGAAGGACGCCGGCGTCGTCGACAAGTCCGAAGTGGACTACATCAACGCGCACGGGACCTCGACGCATCTCAACGACCAGATGGAGACGAAGGCGTTCAAGACCGTTTTCGGCGAAGAGGGCGCGAAGAAGATCAACATATCCTCGACGAAATCGATGCACGGGCATCTCCTCGGCGGCGCCGGGGCGCTTGAGGCGGCGATCACCGCCTTGGCCATCGACGAAGGCTTCGTGCCGCCCACCATCAACTACGAAAAGCCCGACCTTGAAGTGGACGTTTCCAAGGGGGAAGTCCCGCTCGACCTGAACTATACCCCCAACGTCGGGGTGCGGCGCGACATAAGGGTCGCGCTTTCGAGTTCGCTGGGTTTCGGCGGGCACAACGGGATTCTCGTGTTCAGGAAGGTCTGATGCAGATGGAACTCCCCTCGTTCAAATTCAGGTACGACAGGTCCGGCGAAGAACTGCTGCCGCACCGCCCCCCGTTTCTGTTCGTCGACAGGCTGATCGCCGGCGACGAGACCGGCGCGGTCGGCGAATACACCTTTACGCTGGAGAAAAACGATTTTTTCAGGGGGCACTTCCCCGGACGGCCGGTGGTTCCCGGGGTGGTCCTCGTCGAAGCGATGGCGCAGGTTGCCGGGGCGTGGGTCGTGGAGCGCGGCGTCATAGCCGGGCAGGCGTCGTTCGCGATAGCCGCGATCGACGATGTCAGATTCCGCCAGCCGTTCCACCCCGGCGACAAACTGGTCACCGTGACTGAATCGGTCCGGGAGAGGGTTCCCCTCGGCGTTTACCGGTTCAAGGGCTATCTCAACGGCGAACCCAACGCCAGGGGCGAACCGGCCGCGGAATGCACGGTGAAGTGCATGATGAGCGGGGACGCCGGCGGGGGAGGGCGCTGACGGGCATGATCAGCATAGTCAGAGCCGGGGATGCCCGCGTCGCGCGATTCAACGCGCGGCCGGCGTTCCCCGAGGAGGCGGAGCGCGCCGCCGCCGCGGTGCTTGCGGACGTCAGGAGGAACGGCGACCGGGCGGTGATGCGCGCGGTCGCCAGATTCGAGGGGTTCAAGGCGGGGTCGCCGTCGCGGCTGCGGGTGGATGTCGAAGGGATCGGATCCGGCGGAATTGACGGCGCCGTTCTCGCGGCGGTAAAAGACGCCCACCGGAGGGTGGCGAGGTTTTCCAAGGCCTCCCTGCGGAAAAAGTGGTCGATAAAAACGCCGCGCGGCGGAACGGCGGGGGAGTTTTTCTCGCCCATGGACAGGGTCGGCGTCTACATACCCGGCGGCACCGCACCCCTTGCGTCGACGGCGGTCATGACCGTCACCCTGGCGAAAACCGCCGGCGTCAGGGAGATCGTGGCGTGCACCCCGGCCGGCAAAGACGGCGCCGTCAACCCGGTTCTGCTGTACGCGCTTAAACTGGCGGGCGCCACCGAGATCTACCGCGTCGGCGGCATCCAGGCGATAGGCATGATGGCG
This sequence comes from Kiritimatiellia bacterium, assembly GCA_017652705.1. Taxonomy (GTDB): domain Bacteria; phylum Verrucomicrobiota; class Kiritimatiellia; order RFP12; family UBA1067; genus UBA1067. The sequence continues at coordinate 3,421 of JAGCAM010000050.1, forward strand.
TTCGGAACCGGGACCTGCCGGAAAGTGCAGAAAATAGCGGGCCCCGGCAATGCGTTCGTGACCGCGGCGAAAAGGCAGGTGTACGGCTACGTCGCCATCGACCAGGTGGCCGGCCCCAGCGAAATCGCGGTGCTTACCGACGGATCGGTCGATCCGCGGTGGATAGCCGCCGACCTCCTCAGCCAGGCCGAACACGGCTCAGGCCTGGAGAAATCGCTCTGCGTCTGCACATCGGCGAAACAGGCCGAGGCGATACGCTCGGAGGTTCTTCGCCAGGCGCGGACACTTTCGCGCCGCGGTCTCGTGAACCGCGTGATCGACCGCGGCGGCATCCTCATCGTGGTCGCGCCGTCGGTCGCGGCCGGTCTCGGCGTGGTCAACGATTTCGCCCCGGAGCATTTCGAGATAATGACGAAGAACGCGACGCGGGTGATGAAGGGGGTCACTTCCGCCGGCGCGGTGTTCGCCGGCGCGTGGACGCCGGAATCCGCCGGCGATTTCGTGGCCGGCCCGAGCCACGTGCTGCCCACCGGCGGCGCGGCGAACATGTTCAACGGGCTCACGCCGGACGACTTCCGCCGCCGCCACAGCTTCGTCGTCTTCACCCGCGCCGATCTCGCCGAAACCAGGCCCGCGATCGAGGCGTTCGCGGCGGTGGAGGGGCTCGACGGCCACGGAAGGGCGGCGTCCATAAGGTTTGAATGACCTTCATTCAGAGAAAAGCGTATGGCTTCGGCTGCGGACTCGCCGCGATGTTGTGGCCTTTTTTCGTGAGACGCCGCAGAATCTCGGTTGAAAACATCCTGAAGTGCGGCGTCGCCGCCGACGCGGCGGCGGCGAAGCGCATCGCCGCCAGGGCGTTCCGCCATTTCGCCGGGCATGTGTGCGAGGCGCTGTGCGCGCCCGGCGTGGTCGGCAAAGACAATTACCGGGAACACCTTGACTTCGCCGACGCGTCCCCCGCCGCGGTCAAGACGCTGCTCGACAGCCCGGAAACTCCGATACTGCTCGTCTCCGGCCACCACGGCTGCTGGGAGGTGGCGACCAACATCATTTCCCTGGCCCGCCCGATGATCGCCATCGCCAGGGTGATGGACTCCAAAATCCTGCAAAGGTGGATGAAGAAGCACCATTTCCGCGGACCGGTGACCGTGATCAGCAAAAACGACGGCTTCACCCGCGACATCATCGCCAAATGGCGCGAAGAACGCTCGGCGATGACGATTCTGATGGATCAGTATTCCTACGGCGGCCCGCTGCTGACGTTCCTCGGCCGCCCCGCGCGAACCGTGACTTCGGCGGCGAGGCTCGCGATACGCTACGGCTTTCCCGTCGTGGTGGGGTCGTTCGTGCGCATCGCCCCCTACCGGTACCGGCTGGTCGGCGGCGACCCTCTGACATTCGGCAGAGACGACGACCGCGACCGCGTCACCCAGATTCTCAACGACCGCCTTTCCGACGCGATTCGCAAATACCCCGAGCAATATCTCTGGATGCACAGGAGGTGGCGCGATGACTGACGCTGACTTCCTCTGCGCCTTCGACATCCTCTGCATAACGCTGAGCGTCGTCTTTTTCTGGTCCACCTTTCTCGTGCTGATAGGCCTCCTCCGGCCGGCGAAACGCCATCCGCGCGCCGTCCGCAAACTCAGATTCGCCGTTCTCATTTGCGCGCGGAACGAGGAGCGCGTCATAAGGCTGCCGGTGAAAAGCGTGCTGATGAGCCGCTACCCGCGGGACTGCAGGGACGTGATCGTGCTCGCCGACAACTGTTCCGACGGCACCGCGGCGAAGGCGAAGGCCGCCGGCGCCACCGTGTGGGAGAAGACCACTCCGAGCGCCGGCAAGGGCGACGTGCTCGCCTGGGGCGTGCAGAAGGCGGTCGCCGCCGGCCGTTACGACGCAATCGCCGTCTTCGACGCCGACAACATCGCCTCCGCCGGATGGTTCGAGGCGGTCAACGACGCGCTGCAGGACGGTGAAACCGTCGTGACCGGCCGCCGCTGCTCGTCCAACGCCCGGGCCAACGTCATCTCCGGCTGGTACACGGTATACTGGGACGCGATGAATGAGCTTTCCAACCGGGTGCGCACCAATCTCGGCCTGTCCGGAAAGCTCACCGGAACCGGTTTCGCCTTTCTGCTTTCCGCCCTCGGCGAGGAAGGGTGGAACACCAGGACGATGGTCGAGGACGTGGAATTTTCGGTGCAGACCAACTTGAGGGGCGGTCGCATCGCGTACGTGCCCGAAGCGGACTACGCCGATGAGCAGCCCGTGACCGTCCGTTACATGTGGCGGCAGCTCCGGCGCTGGGCGACCGGCGGGTGGCAGGTGCTGCGCCACTACATCCTGCCGTGGCTCAAGGCCATGGCCAGGCACCCGTCGCTGCGGCTGTTCGACAGCTTCTTCGCCATACTTACCGGCATAAGCTTGTCGTTCATAATCCTGTTCAGCGCCATCGCCTTTTCAGTAAGATCGTGGTTCGGCGCGGTCGACCTGCGCGCGATGTCGGTTTTCTTCGGGGTGTTCCTTTTCATTTTCGTGATGGGCTGGATGACCGCCGTGGCCGCGGTGGCTCTCTCGCCCGACAAGCGCCGGCCGCGCATCCGTTCGGTTCTGACGTTTCCGGTGTTTTCGCTGATACTCGCCGGTTCTGTGATGTACACGCTGGTGTGCCCCACAAAGCGCTGGAAGCCGATTCCGCACAGCGGCTGCTGATTTTTGGTATAATGTCAACGTCATGAGTCATTTCGAAACACCGTTGCGCGGCGGCCCGATCCGGTTCGAGCGAGACGTCCACACCGCAGTCTGGGGCGAGGAGGAGTGGCTGATAAGCGCACGGCCGGGTTCACCCGGCGTCATAGCCGGCGGCGGCGGCGAAACGCTGCTGGACGTCGCGCCGGACTTCCCGCTCCTGATCAAGCGGATCCGCGCGGAAAAACGCCTGAGCGTGCAGGTCCATCCCGACACCGCCGCCGCCGCCGCCGGCGGCGAACCCAAGGCGGAAATGTGGTGCATTCTCTCGGCCGGCCCGATTTTCGCGGGGTTCAAGCCGGGCACGACCAGGCGGGACGTCATGAAAGCCCTGGACAGCGGGACGCTCGAGTCGCTGCTGGTGCGCATCGAAACCCGGCCCGGCGAATGCTATTTCATACCCGGCGGAATGGTGCATTCGATAGGGGAGGGAACGTCGGTCTATGAGGTGCAGCAGTCCAGCGACACCACTTTCAGGCTCTACGATTGGGGCAGAAACGGCTCCGACGGCAAGCCGCGCCCGCTGCACGTCGCCGAAGCGTTCCGGTCGCTGGACGTCGGGCTGCCGCCGCCGTTGCCGCAGGATTCGGTCAGGTGCCCGTATTTTTCGTTTTCAAAATCCGCAGCGGGGGGCGTCGCGGCGTCGGAGAAATGGCGCGCCGTCTACGTGCCTGCGACCGGCGATTCCTTCCTGCTGCCGCCGGGTCCGGGAGTGGAAGTCCGCGAACGGTTCTTCCTCACCACGACGTAGGAAGGCCATCCGGCGCGGAGCCGCGCCTTGCGCATCCGGTGCATATAGTGTAGAATAAGAGGCAAAAGGAGACAAGCTATGAACAAGACAGTGGGGGCCGTTGCCTTCGGCGGACTGGCGCTGCTCTTTGCGGCGTGGGTCTGGTGGGGCTGGCGCATCGAGCCGACGAACGGCCAGATCGCCGTGCTCATGAAGAAGACGGGCCGGAACCTGCCCGCCGACTCCATTATCGCGCCCGGGCCCGAATACAAGGGGATTCAGCGGGACGTTCTGCCGGAAGGCCGCCACTTCAGGAATCCGTGGACTTGGGAGTGGAAGTACTTCCGCGCGATCGACATCCCCGCCGGGAAGTTCGGCGTGCTGGTGCGCAAGTTCGGCAAGGAGCCGCCGCCGGGGGAGATCATCGCCCCCGGCGACGACAGCAAAGGGATCGTGCGCGACGTCCTCGGCACCGGCCGGCACCGCATCAACCCCTACGCCTACGACGTGAAACTCTATGACGACATCACCATAAAGCCCGGTCACGTGGGCGTGGTGACCAGGCTCACCGGGGCGGACATGCTCTCCGCCGGCTCTCCGCCGTCGGCCGGTTCCGGCTTTCTCGTCGACGACGGGTTCAAGGGCGTCAGCCCCAAAATCCTCAAGGAGGGCACCCACCGTCTCAACCCGTTCATCTATTCCGTGACGATCGTGAACGTTCAGAGCCAGCGCTTCGAGCTGAGCGGGGCCGACGCCATCAGCTTTCTCACCCTTGACGGATTCACCGTCCAGGCCGAGGGCACGCTGGAGTTCAACCTCGAAGTCGACAAGGTGGCCATCCTCTCCCACGAGGTGGGCGACATGGACGACATCCTCCAGAAGATCATCCTGCCCTCGGCGCGCGGCTTCTCCCGCATTGAGGGAAGCAAGAAGCTCGCCACCGAGTTCATCGTGGGCGAATCGCGGCAGGCGTTCCAGAATTCGCTCGAGGCGTATCTCAAGGGCATCTGCCGCCCGTGGGGCATCTCGCTCAACTCGGTCCTGATCCGCGACATTTTCGCGCCGCAGGAGGTGGCGAAGATAATCCGCGAGCGCGAACTCGCCGTGCAGGAGGCCAAGAAGATCGACCAGCAGATCATCCAGGCCAGGTCGCAGGCGGAGCTCGGCCGCCAGAAGGCGCTGGCCGAACGCAACTCGGTCGTGGTCGCCGCGCAGACGGAGCAGATCCGCCGCAAGATCGAGGCGGAGCAGCAGCGCCAGCAGAAGACGATCGCCGCCTCGGCGCGTCTCGCCGTGGCGTCAACCGATCTGAAGAGCGCCGCCGCCGAGGCCGAGGCCCTCCTCTCGAAGGCCGAGGCCGAGCGGAAGGTGGTGGAGGCGAGGACGACCGCCGAGGCGAACGTCCTCAAGCAGGAAATCGCCGCCTACGGTGACGAGCGAGATTACGTGCGGGCGCGTTTTTACAGGCGCGTGGCGCCGGCCGTCACCGAGGTGATAACCGGCGATTCGCCGGGCGAGATCATGGGGCTGCCCGTCAAAAGCGCCCTCTCCGCGAAGAAAGGGGGTGCGAAGTGAACGGCGCGAGAAACATCGTCGCGGCCGCGGCGCTGGCGTCGGCGGCGCTCGCCGCCGCCGTGCTCGGATTCATCTGGTTCTGCTGCCGCGTGTACGTCCCCGCCGGCATGATGGCGGTCGTCACCGCGAAGACCGGCGACCCGCTGCCGCCGGGCGCGATTCTCGCCGAACCGGGCCAGAAGGGGGTGCAGCGCGAACCGCTCGCGGAAGGGCGGCACTTCCTCAATCCGATCAACAACGACTGGCGGCTCGTTCCGCTTACGACGATTCCCGCCGGATCAATCGGGCTCGTCACCTCCAAGACGGGGCGGGAACTCGCGTCCGGCGAAATCCTGGCGCCGGACCGCGCGTCAAAGGGCGTGTGGAAGGACGTTCTCGGGCCTGGTTCGTACAGGCTTAATCCGGAAGGGTACGACGTGCAGGTGCTCGCCGCCATCAACATCCCGATCGGCTACGTGGGCGTCGTCACCAGCCAGACGGGGCGCCCCGCCGCCCAGGGGCTTTTCGCGGGGCCGGGCGAGAAGGGCGTCCTTGAAAAGGTGCTGCAGCCCGGCCTCTACTACGTGAATCCGAGGGCGTATCAGGTTGACGTGGTGGAGATCGGCATGAACCAGGTGTCGATTGTCGGCAAGTCCGGCACCGTGGTGCTGACCAAGGCGCAGAGCCAGAGCGCCAACGGACTCGAGGAGCTGCAGCGGCAGACGCTCGCCAAGCAGGTGCAGAAGCGCGCGGAGTACGTGACCAACAACGCCGACCTCGGCATCGTCGGCGAGCGCGACGCGAGGAACCTGTCGCTGGGGAGCTGGGGATCGTCCCCCGGAAGCGCGCCCGGCAGAAAAAGCGCCGCGTCTTTCGGCGCGCGCGCC